>CALAGB010000322.1 GCA_937891245.1 uncultured Thermomicrobiales bacterium
ACACCAGTGTCGGCGGTGTCGGCTCGTACAACCCGGTCAGTGTGCTGGCCCAGAATGGGCGGCTCTTCGCCGGCCTCGACGGCTACGTCTACGAGCTGAGCCCGACTAATGGCCAGCAACTCCAAAAGCTGCTGCTCGGCTCGATCTTCGGCGTCGGCAACTACGACACCACGCTCGCCCATGACGACCAGGACCTCAGTGCCGGCACCCACGGCTACGTCTACAAAGTCTTTCTCCTGGCGCAGGAAGAGAGCTGACCCGGAGACGTCGGTGTACTGACGGCCTGGGGAGCGGCCCTCACCGGGGGTGAGGGCCGCCGCCGCTCTAGTGCTTCGCCGGCTGGTACGTCCCCGGCACGGCAGCGAAGCCGACGCTGAGGCGGTTCCAGCCGTTGATGGCGATGATCGCCATGGTGAGGTTGACCATCTCTTTGTCGCTGAAGTGCGCGTGCACCGCTTCGAAGACCTCGTCGGACACCTCATTCTGGCTCAATTGGGTGAGCGTTTCGGCCCAGAGGAGCGCCGCACGCTCGCGCTCGCTGAAGAAGGGGGTCTCGCGCCAGGCGCTGAGCGTGTAAATGCGCTGCTCCGTCTCGCCGTTGGCACGGGCATCTTTGGTGTGCATGTCGAGGCAATAGGCGCAGCCGTTGATCTGGGAGGAACGAATCTTCACCAGTTCCAGCAGGCTCCGTTCCAGACCGCTTTCGCGGACGTAGCCTTCTAGCGCCGACATGGCGTTCATCGCATCCGGAGCAGCTTCCCCGTAATTCAATCGTGGTTCCATACGTGTCCGTCGATTCCAATCTCGATACGCGATGGGCTGATTAGCCGTTCATACGCGCTTCGATGAGTTCCTTGAGTACAACTGCTTGGTTGCGCTCGGTATCTTTAGCGCCGTAGACCAACGTCAGTATTCCCTGTTCGGCAATTCGCGCCAGGCTATCCAACTCAGCCTGTCGTTCGGGATTGTCCAGCTCAGCCAGGTAGCGTCGGTGGAACTCGTCCCATTTTGCCGGATCATGGTTGAACCAGTGCCGCAGCTCGTTGCTCGGCGCGATGTCGCTCATCCGCTGATCGATACGAATCCGCTCTTTCGAAACGCCGCGTGGCCAGAGACGGTCGACCAGCACACGCGTGCCGTCCTCATCCTCCGGTGGGTCGTAGGCCCGCTTGAGCTTAATCACGGTTCCACCCTTCCGGTGATCCTCATACGCGGCAAGCCACGGCTTGCCATTCCTTATGAGAATACATCCAGGCGAGAAGAAACCGTAGATGATCGATCGCTCACCGAGGCGTGGATGGCACGGAATGCCCCGCGCGTCGATCTCCGCCGGTGCACCAGTGCGGAGGCCGCGCACGAACCGGACGTTACATGCCGGTCGGGCCGAAGCGCTCAATGCGGATACTCGCCGGATCGTGGCCGAGCGCGACAAGGTGGTCGGCCACAACTTCGACAAAAGTGGTTGGCCCGCAGAGATAGATGGAAGGGTCATCCTCCGGCGCCCAGGCGACCTCGCGCAGCATCTCAGCGTCAACCCGCCGCGCGTAGCCGGACCAGTCAGGCAGCTGCGATCGCGTGAGGGTATAGGTGAGGTCGAAGCGCCGATCGGATGCAGCTAGGGCGTCGAGTTCGGCGCGGTAGATGAGCGCGTCAGCGGTGCGCGCCGAATAGAGGAAGCGGACCGGCACCTCGCTGTTCGTTCGGGCACGCTGCCGCGCCATCGCCCGCAACGGAACGACGCCCGAGCCACCGGCGATGAGCAGCAGCGGGCTCGCCATCACCGTCTCCCACACGAAATAGCCGCCGATCGGTCCAAGCAGTTCCAGTGGATCGCCGGGGCGCACGCCATCGACGAGATAGGGGGAAACCTCGCCGTCATCCAGCCGCTCGATCGTCAGCATCAGCTGGTCGTCGGCAGGTGCCGATGCGATCGAATAGCTTCGCACCGCCTGATAACCATCTTCGGCGGCCAGGCGGACATCGACGTGCTGGCCGGCTCGATGTCCGAGCCAGCCCGGCACATTCAGGATCAAGCTGCTGGCGGTCGCCGTCTCACGCACGATCCGGGTGACGTCGCCAGTCCACCATTTCAGTTGCCCCGGTAACGCTGTTCCCGCCATGGGTCTCCATACATGTGATAGCCGTAATTCTCCCAGAAACCGGGCTCATCGCGCGTCAGCAGCCGCAGTCCGCGCACCCACTTGGCGCTCTTCCAGAAATAGAGATGCGGTACGAGCAGCCGCGCCGGACCACCATGCTCCGGATCGAGCGGCTGGCCATCATAGGTATCCGCGATCCAGGCCTTGCCGCCGGTGACATCGGCCAGCGGCAGGTTCGTGGTATAGCCACCATCGCAAAAGGCCATGATGAACTGCCCGTCTTCGACAAAACCGTCGAGCAGGGTATCGAGTGAAACGCCCTCCCACACGGTATCGAACTTCGACCAGCGCGTCACGCAGTGGATATCGGTGGTGATCGTCTCACGCGGCAGCGCCTGAAACGCATCCCAACTCCACTGTTTGCTGCGTCCATCCGACGCGACGATCGAAAAATCCCAGGCGGCGAGCGGCGTATGCGGTGTCGGCCCGGCCGACAGCACCGGGAAGCGCTCGGTCAGATACTGCCCCGGTGGCAGGCGCTGGGCGATCTCCGCATTCTGACGCCGGCCGCGAAAACCGCGCGAAATGATGTTGGCCATTCCAATGCCTCCTTATAATGCTCTCTCAGACGCACCATCGCTGAAGATAGCCGACAATCCTTACGCGTGTCTTACGCTGGGGAAAGCCGGCTACGTCGCGCTCAGGCGCGTCCCTCTGTCATCCCCCATCGCGGTGAAGGATCGCCTTTTTGTTCCCCTGATGTGACGCTTTCGGGAGCGTAGAAGAGACTCTTCGCTGCGGCTCGGAATGGCATGGAGACTCCGCTCCTTCGTCTCTTTGCGGGCCATCCGTTCCTCTTGCGTGCCGACCATGGCAATGCTACGCTTAAGCAACGTCTGAGTAAGTATTCATATTCCCGGCGGCAGCGAACATCAGTTGGCGTGGAGGGAAGAAGATTATGGGG
>CALAGB010000323.1 GCA_937891245.1 uncultured Thermomicrobiales bacterium
GTAGCGGAGCGGTTGCAGTCATGAGTCTTCCCTACGCCGGAACGAAATACGGCACCGACTGTTCGTCGGTCGCCTTTTCGAACTCAACCCGTACCGGCAGATCGCAGTGCACATCCTTGTCTTCGATGCCGCGCAGTGTCGACATCATCATGACGCCCTCATCCAGCTCGATCAGCGTTACGTTGTACGGCAATTCGTCTTCGAACGCCTTGAAGTAGCGCTGGTGGAAGACGACCCACGACCAGACTTTGCCTCGCCCGGAGACGGCCTTCCAGGCGTAGTCACGCGACAGGCAGTTCGGGCAATGCGTCGAGGGCGGGTACCATTGGTGGCCGCACTCGTTGCAGGTCTGGAGACGCAGTTCCCCCTGCGTGGTGCCCTCCCAGAAGGGCGCGTTGAGCTTCGTGATCGGCGGTAGCGGCTTGGTGTAGGCGGAAACGTCTGTAGCCATCGGCGTTCTCCTTTCCGGAGCGTTCAAGCGGCTAGCTATGCAGGATATGGGCGTTACAGATCGGTGCCGGGCAGGTATAGAACCCGACCTTCGCGTTCTTGACCTGGCGCTCCCCCGCCTGCCCGCGCAGCTGTCGCACCGCCTCAATGGTGAGCGCGTGGCCCTGCATATAGCTTTCGGCCGTATGCCCGCCACTGGTATTGACCGGCAGCTCACCATCGAGCGCGATGCGCCCTCCCTGTGCCCACTTGTGCGCCGTTCCCCGCTCGCAGAATCCGTAGCCCTCCAGCGCGAAGAACTGGGTCGGTGTGAAGTTGTCGTAGAGCTGAGCGAAGTCGACCTCACTCGGGGTCACGTCGGCCGCATTGAAGAGCCGGCCGGCGATATCCTGCATCGCGCCGAAGAAGAAATCATGCGTCGTGTAATAGTTGGTCAGGTCGGTCGCCGAGTAAGAGGCACCGATGTAGACCGGCGGCTGCTTCAGCGTCTTCGCCTTCTCGGCGGTCGTGACGATCGTCGCGACTCCGCCGTCGTTGATGATGCAGTAATCAAAGAGACGCAGCGGCTCGGCGATATAGCGAGCCTGCAGGTACTCTTCCTTCGTAATTGGTTTTTGGAAGACGGCGTTCGGATTCTTGGCGCCGTTCGCGCGGGTATTCATGGCTGCGACCGCCAGCGAATCTTCGCTCGCGCCGTAGAGATGCATATAGCGTCGCCACATGTGGGCCACGGCGGCCCCCGGCGACGTCATGCCGTACATCGCATCCCAGGCGGCCGGCGAATCGGGCGAGAAGACGCCGCCATAGCGATCACCGACCGAGCGGCCGTTATTACCGTAGACGATGGCGACCGTCTCCGCCTGACCGGTGACAATCGCCATTACCGCGTACTGCAGCGCCACGCCGGCCATGCGGCCGGAGCCTTCGAGCTGGTTGACGAGCCGGAGATGATGGAGCCCGACGACATCAGCCATCCGCGCGTAGGAGGGTGTGCGTACGCACAGCAGTCCGTCGATATCGTTCTTGTCAATTCCTGAATCGTCGATCGCGGCCTTCAGCGCATCGGCAGCCAACTCGTACGATGTCCGTTCCTTATCCAAATCGCGGTACATCGCGCCGAAGTTGGTGTTGCCGATGCCGACGATCGCCGTCTTGTCGCGGATGTTGATCTCGGCCATACCTCGAACCTCCCTCTCGTGACCAACGGTTGCCTCGAACCACTCGAACCGACACTGAAAAACGGCAAACCCTCACCGAGCACGAGCGGCATCGTCTGAAGCCGCTTGTGTTTTCTTCGATCCGCCTGGAGGCGACGCCTCCCTTGACTATCGCATTCGTTCGAGCCGCGCTATCGCCTCACGGCGTCTCGTGGCTATCCCGTGCGGGAGCGTTCCGCGCGCGCCCATCCCTGGATATCTCGTCTTCGGCCGGGAAGTGGAACGTCGCGCTATACCGGAAGCGATCCGCTCGATGCCAGACCTTGGCAATATAGATCGGTGCCCCATCGATGTCGTAGTACACGCGTGAGCCGTGGAGGATGGGCGAACCGATCGGGATTTCAAGCTTCTCAGCCAGAATGGCATCGGCCAGCGTCGCTTCGATCGTTTGACGCGCCTCGGCAATCCGGTTATCGAGCTGGTTATTGAGCACCTGCGTCAACCAGTCGCTGGAAAGATCGCCGATGCTGATCAGGTCACCGATCGCATGCGGAATGAAATCGAGAACGTAGACATAGGGGCCCGAGGGATCGGTAATGATCCGTTCGACCTGTAAGATACTGTCGTCATCTGAATTGAGAATTTCGCGTGCATCGTGCGGCATCGGCACGCTGCGGATATCCACATGCCCGTAGCGCGGTTGCTGGTAATCCCGGCTCTGGCTGCGGCCCGGAAACGCCTCGTTGAAGCCCGCATTCCCGATAAACGCCGTGAGCACGGCCTGATCCGGCTCGCGCCGCGCGCCGCCAGTGACGAAGGTCCCTTTCCCTTGAATCTGCTGCACGATGCCTTCGCTCGCCAGACCACGAATGGCTTCGCGCACGGTGACCCGGCTAACGTTGAACGAAGCGGCCAGCGTCGATTCGGCCGGCAGGGCGTCGCCCAACCGGTATTCGCCGACCGCGATCTTGTGGCGCAACACGCTTTCGATCTGGAGCCAGAGTGGAGCTCGTTTGCGTTCGCGCGTGCGTCTGGGGGTTGTCGACATTAATCCCTCAACCTAGTGATCTAATGCGCTCACCGCCGCGAATGAAGGCGGCCATTAAGTACAACACAATCCAAGATTCGTATGCTCGTCTAGACAATAGCACGTCGTATTGATCTCCGTCAAGGCTCTTTATGACCAGCTGGTGGTCGATTCCTGCTCTGTACGTTCTCCGAAATTCGAACCCGGCGGCCGTCCATCGGAGAGCTCAACACCCATGAAGGGGAGAGGCTCTCCGATAGACGACGGTGAACGACCTGGCGCGTCGCTCCTAATTCAGAAGCGCGATGAGCGGGGCGACGTCGTCCAGTTCATCGAGGCGCGTGCACATGTCGATAATCTGGTCCGCTGTCTTCTCGTCGAGCGCCTGACGCGTCGTCTTGCGGAACTTGGCGACGATCTCATCGAAC
>CALAGB010000324.1 GCA_937891245.1 uncultured Thermomicrobiales bacterium
CGATCGTCCCAATGTTGACGTGCGGCTTCGTCCGCTCAAACCGCTGTTTTCCCACGTTGCGCTACCCTTCAAATGAGATCAGAGCCGTCCATTAACTCTGAATTCGGCCAAAACGTACCCTAAGTTTCGCTAACGGTTGGCCCACGCGATGTTAATCTCAACGGCCGGGCCGGCGTTCGTGCTCATAGCACGCGAAAAAACCCATCACAAGGACGGGCCAGGTGGGGAGGGAGGGATTCGAACCCCCGAAGCATTGCGCACCTGGTTTACAGCCAGGCCCCTTTGGCCGCTCGGGAACCTCCCCGCAAGAGCCGACGGAGGGAATCGAACCCACAACCTGCTGTTTACAAAACAGCTGCTCTGCCGATTGAGCTACGTCGGCGTGGCACCATGTCAGTGCCAGCCAAGATCGAGATTATAGGTGCCAACCGTTGTCCTGTCAAGGAAAATGACGGGTCAACAACCGGCACCCGCAGTCGGTTCGTACGGCGGCCCTACATCGGTCGCCGTCGCCCGATAATCGACCTACCGATGCATCTCGGCGATAATGGCGTCGGCCATATCACTTGTGCCGGCGCCTTTTTCGCGGTTGCGATCGGCGCGCAAATCGTACGTGACGTGTTCACCGGCCTTGATGACGCTGGCGACCGCACCCTCGACCGCCTTCGCCGCGTCCTGCTCATTCAGGTGCCGCAAGAGCATGACGCCACTTAGAATCATCGCGGTCGGGTTCGCCTCATTCCGTCCGGCGTGGGATGGCGCGCTGCCGTGGATCGCCTCGAAGACCGCTGCGTTCTCGCCGATGTTGGCGCTCGGAGCGACCCCAAGTCCACCGATCATTCCGGCCGTCAGGTCGCTCAGAATATCGCCGTACAGATTCGGCATCACCAACACGTCGTAGAGGTCCGGCTTCTGCATCAGCTGCATGCACATGTTATCGACGATGCGATCGTTGAACTCGATCGATGGATATTCCTTGGAAACCTCTTCGGCAACCTTCAGGAAGAGGCCGTCCGAGAACTTCATGATGTTCGCCTTATGCACCGCTGTGACGAGTTTCCGTTCATTGCGGCTGGCGTAGTCGAACGCGAATTCGACGATGCGGCGCGAGTTCTCGGGGGTGATCGACTTGATCGAGATGGCAGCCGTTAGACTGACGTTCTTGCCGGATACGCGGTTGATCGCATCAATGATCTCGTGCGCGTCATCGCTCCCCTGCTCGAACTCGACACCAGCGTACAGATCTTCCATATTCTCGCGCACGACGACGAGATCGATCGAATCGAACGTGCTCTGCACACCCTCGTAGGTACGGGCCGGACGAAGGTTCGCGTACAGCTCCAGGGCGTGGCGGAGCGCGACGTTGACGCTGCGAAAACCGCCACCGATCGGCGTCGTCAGCGGACCCTTGAGCGCGATCCCATTCTTGCGGATCGACTCGACCACTTCGGCCGGCAGAACATCACCCTTGGACTCGAGCGCGGTGACGCCGGCCTCCTGGACGTCCCATTCAAACTGCACGCCGGTCGCTTCCAGCACTCGCCGGGCCGCGCCGGATACTTCCGGACCGATACCGTCTCCCGGAATCAACGTCACCTGATACGCCATACGCTTGCCGTCCCTCTCACCATTCGCATCATCATCACGCAATCACCCGTGTCATTCGTATCTCAACGCATTGTAGGTTGGCCGATTTTCGAGTGTCAAACGATGCCACCAGGCGCGACGTACAATACGCGCACGAGCAGAGTGAATCGCCGGGTTGGGGAGGGAACGCTCGGGTGCGCAGCTTTCGCGAACGCTACGCGGCGCTCAATCCGGAAAATCGAAAAGCGGTGGCGAAGCCAACCAGCGGCATACCGATCGAAGCGATCGAGGCCGGCGGATTTCGACGTAACCGGGCGGGCGAAGTCTTCGTCTCTGAATCACGTCACGTCGATGCCCGTGTCCTCGCCCTCCTCGAGCGACCAATCGTCGCCTCCCAACTCCATTTCAAACAGTCGCTGAATGGCGGCGTCAGGCCGGACGAGATGCTCTTTCTTGACACCGAAACGACCGGGCTAGCGGGTGGAACAGGGACCAATGCGTTCCTGATCGGTCTTGGCTATTTTGACGGCACCGCCTTCAGGCTTCAGCAGTACTTCCTGCGCTCGCCGGCCGAAGAGCGCGCGATGCTCGAGGAATTGAGGGATCTGTTCAGCGCGTTTCCCGTACTCGTAACGTTCAACGGAAAGTCATTCGACTGGCCGCTGCTCGACACGCGCTTTCTAATGCATGGCTACCGGCTCGACTTCAACTTCACCCATCTCGACCTTCTTCACCCTGCCCGGCGCATCTGGAAACACCGCCTGGCCAGCTGTTCGCTCACATCGCTTGAACGAGAGATCTACGGTATCGAACGAGTCGGCGACGTCCCCGGTTATCTGATCCCACAGCTCTATTTCGACTACCTACGCGACGGAGACGCCCGCCGGCTTCAGTCCGTCTTTTCTCATAACCGAGCTGATATCGTGACACTCGCGTGCTTGCTCGAGACGTTGCTACAACTCGAAGCGGAGCCCGAACGCGTCCTCCGTTACGCCGAGGACCGTGTTGGGCTGGCGCTGTCGCTCATCGCGGCCGGCGACCTCGAACGTGCTAGGCGGCTACTCACCGAAGTCCTGCCGGCCGCTGGACTCGATCCGGCACTGAAACGTCGTGCCCAGAAAGAACTCTGGCTGCTCCTGCGACGCGCCGGCCGCGCGCATGAAGGTTTGACGTTGCTCGAAACGATGTGCGACGAGACAGTCGGTTCGCGGACAGTCGATCTCTTTCCGTATCTCGAACTCGCCAAGTATTTCGAGCACATCGCCCGTGACTACCGCGCCGCTGAGCGCATCGTCGAACGGGCTATTCGGATGATCGATCTCGCGGGTCGTCGCACGGAGCGGGCAGACCTTATCTATCGACTCAATCGCATTCAGCGCAAGCAAAGATCTGTGTTCTGAAAGCGGCAGCGAGGCGCGGAATCCGGTCTGCTACGATACGAGCCGAGTCGTCGCGTCTCATGGATGGGGGAAAAGCATGCCGTATCGACCCGTACTTCTGCTCGTGCTCGATGGCTGGGGAAATGCCCCCGATGGACCGGGCAATGCCGTGAAAGCCGCTGATACTCCGGAGATGGATCGGTTGCTGTCCACCTATCCGAACGCGACACTCCGCTGCTCGGGGCTTGACGTCGGCCTGCCCGCGGATCAAATGGGCAACTCCGAAGTCGGACACCTCAACCTTGGCGCCGGACGCATCGTGTATCAGTGGATCACCCGGATCGATGCGGCAATCGAAGATGGTTCGTTCTTTCGGAACCCGACGTTTCTCGAGGCGATCGACCGAGCGATCTCATCCGACCACGCGCTGCACCTGATGGGTCTCATTGGCGACGGCGGCGTTCATGCTTCGCAGGAACATTTGCTGGCGCTGCTCAGGCTGGCCCACGATCGCGGCACATCACGCGTTTTCGTACACGCGTTCATGGACGGTCGCGACACGCCGCCCCATTCCGGTCTCGGTTTTATGAGCGAGCTGACCGAAGCGATGCACGACATCGGGACCGGTCGCGTCGCCTCGATCTGCGGCCGCTACTACGCCATGGATCGTGACCGTCGCTGGGATCGAACCGCCAAGGCGTACAACGCGATCGTCAATGGAGACGGTGCGCGCGCCACCGATCCGCTGGCCGCGATTCAAGCGTCCTACGACGCCGGAGTGACCGACGAATTCATTATTCCCATCGTTCTCGAAGATCATGGTGCCCCAATTGCCACCGTCCAGGATGGCGACAGCATCATCGTCTTCAACTTCCGCTCCGACCGTCCCCGCCAGATCGTCCATGCCATCGCCGATCCCGCTTTCGACGGCTTTGGGCGAGCGAACGTCCCTCAGAACCTCGATGTCGTGACGATGACCGAATATCAGGAAGGACTTCCGGTTCACGTTGCGTTCCCGCCGGAAAACGTCGACATGCCGCTGGCACGCGTCATTTCCGAAGCGGGCAAGACGCAGTTCCATACCGCCGAGACCGAGAAGTACGCCCACGTCACCTACTTTCTCAACGGCGGTCGCGAAGATTCCTTCCCGGGTGAAGATCGAAAGATGACGCAATCACCGAAGGTCGCTACCTATGACCTGCAACCGGAAATGAGCGCTGCGGGAGTGCGGGATTCGATCATCGACGCCGTTGAAAGCGATGCCTACGACTTCATCATGGCCAACTTCGCGAATGGTGACATGGTTGGCCACACGGGCGTCTTCGCGGCCGCCGTCAAAGCAGTCGAAACGGTCGACGCGTGCCTGGCAGATCTACTGACGCACGTCCTGGCGCACAACGGTGCGGCGCTGGTGACAGCCGACCACGGCAATGCCGAGGAAATGCTCATCCCCGGCACCGATCAGGTCTGGACCGCCCACACGACCAACCCGGTTCCCGTCGTTCTCGTCGCCCCCGACAACAGCCCCCTTCGCCACGCGACGCTGCGCCCCGATGGTCGCCTGGCAGACGTCGCCCCTACGATTCTCGAGTTGATGGGATTGCCGCAGCCGGACGAAATGACTGGGAAGAGCTTGATTCAGGCGGATGAGGGGTGAAAGGCGGGGTGGGGGGAGGGCGCGCGATTGCGGTCGCGCATTTTGACGTATGACGCTGTATACGAAACCTGGAACCGTCATAGGTTCGACTAAAGACACCCCTCTCCCGTTCGCGACGGGAGAGGGGCCGGGGGTGAGGGCGCCGTTCGCGTCCCTGCTACCCCTGCCGGAAGCGTGGTCCAAACGCGCCCCAGCCGGCGAAGGTTGCCTGGTTGCCAAGGTCTTCTTCGATTCGCAGCAACTGATTGTATTTCTCGTTGCGGTCCATGCGTGAGAGCGAGCCGGTCTTGATCTGGCCGGCGTTGGTTGCCACTACCAGGTCGGAGACGTAACTGTCCGCGGTCTCACCGCTGCGATGCGAGATGACGGCGGTCATCCCGGCGCGATGGGCCAGGTCGATGGCGCCGAACGTTTCGGTCAGGGTGCCGATCTGGTTGAGCTTGATCAAGATCGAGTTGCTGACATGTTCCTTGATGCCGCGTTCGAGTCGCGACGTGTTCGTCACGAAGAGGTCGTCGCCGACGAGTTGCACGCGATCGCCGAGTCGCGCGGTGAGCTTCGCCCAGCCGTCCCAGTCGTCCTCGGCCATGCCGTCTTCGAGCGAGACGATGGGATACCGCGTCGTCCAATCGGCGTAGAAGTCGACGAGTTGATCGGCGGTCATCTCCACGCTTTCACCCGCCAGCACGTATTTACCATCCTGATAGAACTCAGATGATGCCGGATCGAGCGCGATCACGACATCTTTGCCCAACTCGTAACCGGCTTGCTCGATCGCCTGGGAAATACAGGCCAGCGCCTCGGCATTGCTCTTGAGGCTTGGGGCGTAGCCGCCCTCATCGCCGACCGTGGTGTTATAG
>CALAGB010000325.1 GCA_937891245.1 uncultured Thermomicrobiales bacterium
CACGCCGACGCTGATGTGCCCGGCCGCGTTCAGTGCCTGACTCAGGAGCAGCACCAGGCTGCCGAGCAGCGCCACGCCGATGCCGGTCAGCGCCAGCCAACTCGCTCGCGCCGATATTCGTGCGCGCCGCGCGTCGGGCAGCATGTCGATGCCGGGCAGGATGACGAGCAGCCAGTTCAGGAAGGCGCCGAGCGCGGCAGCAAAGCCGAGCAGGCCAAGCCAGCGACCGGCGATTCCGAACGCGCGCTCCAGGGCACCCGGCTGTGGGATCTCCGGTGGGCTGGGGATGACAACGTTCGCCTGGCTGCCGACCGTGAACGCGAAATAGCCCGCATTCGGATGGCCATCGGCCGCGGAGATGTTCTGCCATTCGACGGTATAGGTACCGGGCGGCAACGACGACGGCAACGGCAGCACCAGAATCGTCGGGTCGCTGCCGATATGCGAGGGGGCCGTCGGGATCTTGCCACCGTTGGCATCGAAGAGCTGAGCGCTGCTGTAGCGTGGCTCGATCGGCTCGGTATAGCTGATCAGCACGTCCGTGGGGGACTTCGTGACCACCGAGTTTTCGAGCGGGGTGGTCTGCTTCGCGAAGGCATGCGCCGATGCGTCGGAAACCGTCAGCAACGCGAAGATCGAGAGCGTCACGCACAACACGAGCAGACACTGAGTCGATCGGAATAGACGCTGGCGAGCGCTCACGCTGGTGCCGTCGAACCCTTGCCGAGACGCGAACAAGCAATCCGGGACAGGTCGCCTCCAGGAGGCGCTCCCATATGATCCAACGCGACGTCTACGCATCAGATTACTGAGTCGCACCCCCTCGTGCAACTCATGAGAGCGCGACAATTGAGATCTGGTGGACCTGGCACGTGCCGGCCTCGCATTCGGTAGGCGATGTTCGGGGGCATCACGCCCATTCGCCCAAACGCAACGAACGGCTGGAACAGACCGTGTGCGATTTGCTACCATCTTTCCGGCGTCGGCATCGGCGCCGTCGTATCGAAACAATCGAAACGGTCAATCGTGAAGACAGGCCAATGTCAGTGACGAGAGACGGTGATACCGTGATGGAGATGAATCACCAGCATGGCTCAGTCATCAGCACTCGTCGCGCTGCGCTATCGCGACTTTCGCCTGCTCTGGGCCGGTCAGGCGATCTCAACGCTCGGCACCCAGATTCAGACGGTTGCCCTCGCCTGGCTCGTCTACGATCTGACCGGCTCGGCCGCCCAGCTCGGCGGAGTCGGCCTGGCCCGTGCCATCCCCACGATGGTGCTCTCGCTCTTTGGCGGCACGCTCGCTGACCGGCGCGATCGTCGCCAGCTGCTCATCATCTCGGAAACGATTCTCGCCGTCTTCTCTGCCCTGCTGGCCATCGCCGTCAGCGCCGGAGTCGACAGCATTCTGCTCATCGACGCCTTCGCCGCGCTGACCGCGGCCGCTTCGTCGATTGAAAGTCCGACGAGCCAGGCGTTCATTCCCGCACTCGTGCCGCGCGACATCCTCGCCAAAGCGCTCACCCTCGACGTGCTTATGTCCGACACGATGGCCGTCGTCGGACCGGCGATCGGCGGTGTCGTGATCGCCGCGCTCGGCGCCTCGGCCGCCTTCTGGCTGGATGCGGCGTCATTTTTCGCGGTCGTTGGATCGCTGGTCGTCATCCGCACGCGGGTGGCGGCGCCGAAGGTCGATGGACACCCGATTCGTTCGCTGGTCAACGGGATCATCTTCGTGCGCGAACGCGGCATTCTCTGGCAACTCATGTTGCTCGATTTCCTGGCGGTCTTCTTCATCTCGCCGACCGGCCTGCTGCCGGTATTTGCTGAAAAGATCCTGTTACTCGGTCCCGCCGGACTCGGACTGCTCTACGCCGCACCGAGCGCCGGGGCGGTCATCGGCGCGGCGGTCATCGCGCTCGTGCCGACACCTCGTCACCCGGGGCGCATGGTTGTGCTCTCGATCGCCGGGTACGCCGTCGTGCTCGGCTGTTTCGGCCTGTCGAGCTGGCTCATTCCGTCGCTTATCTTCCTCGGGCTCGGCGGAGGACTCGACGCCGTCAGTATGACGATGCGTCATGTCGTGCAGCAGCTGGCGACGCCGGACGAACTTCGCGGACGTGTCGGCGCGCTGCACGACGTCTTCTCGGCTGGTGGACCGCGTCTGGGTGATTTCCAGGCGGGGCTTGTCGCCAGTGCGGTCGGAGCGCCCGGCGCCATGCTCGCTGGTGGTCTGGCCTGCCTCGCCGTGGTCGCGACTGCCCGCACCTGGGCGCCGCAACTCTGGAGTTACAGCGGCGAGGATCTGCCGCTCCACTCCGTAACGCAACCGGCTCGCCTGGCAAACGATTGATTCCCGCGTAGAGGCGCAGAGATTCTCAGTCTTCAGAACCTGTGTCTCAGCGGGCGGAAGCTCGTACTGAACTAGATGAACGAGGCCGTTGATTCTCTCGGATGGCGCTTGGACGCGTCATCGACCAGTGTCTGCGCGACCTCGCGCAAGCGGCGGATCTCCATCACGGTTTCGTGGATCGCCTCGAAAAGCGCGGTGTTCGATTCGATGCCTGCCTGGATCAACCAGGATGCCGCATCGCTGCGCGTCTTGCAGATACCCGCCTCGATGAGTGTGTCGAGCGCGTTGAGGGCCCGGTCATCGACGCGAGACATGACGACCGTCGTGCCGCCGCCCTCCTCATCCGGCTCCGTCTCGACCGGCCCACTGTTCGAGAGGACCGAGACGACCTCATCGCGTGCCCGGTCGAGCGTGACGCCCCGCTCCTTCAAAATTCGCTGGGCGACGCTCTCATCGGCGGCGGTCAACCCGAGCAAGAGGTGTTCTGGCCCAACATAGCGATGATTCATGCGGTGCGCCTCGCGTGTCGCCTCTTGAAAGACAACTTTTAAGCGCGGATTGAAATGCAAGCGGCCGCGAACCTGTCGCTCACCTTCATCGGCCGCCGACAATTCTTCGACACGGCTCCGGATCTCGTCCTTTTTCAGCTCGAGATTGTGCATCACCTTGGCACAGACTCCGTCCTCGGCAGCGAAGAGGCCGAGCAGCAGGTGCTCGGTACCGAAATAATCATGACCCATCCGTTCCGCCTCGGCCTGCGCCGTGGCAAAGACCGCTCGCGCCTGCGCCGTCAAGCGCCCCATCGGCCCAAACTTCCCGCCGCGCTCCCGACCCCGCCCTCGGCCTTGTCCCATCCTCATCGTTGGTGTCCTCGTTCTGAGTGTAAATTGTAATGCGATTACATGTCAGTGAGATAATAGTAAGCCGTGTTACCAAGGGTGTCAAGCGCGGGAGCGGGTGGGCAGCCCTCTTACGGCTTACACACGCTCGTCATCAACGCCGCCGTATCGGCGTTTTTGTCGACTTTCTGGACGTTGGCCCGCTGGATCGAGCGGGGCTGGAAGGGTGGCTCGGCCTGGTTGACCGGTTGCGCCAGGTGGGTGGTGTAGCAGCCGACGAAGGTTTGGGTGCCACCATCGCTCATGGTGGCGACGATCGTCGCGGGAATCGAGGTATAGAGCTGGCCGGCGCCGGCGTCGTTCATTGGCGCGCCGACCGTCAGTGCGATGGAGGCGGTATCGGCATAACCGTTCCGGAAGTCATCGAACGCGGGCAGTTGGTCGGCCGGCGCGTTCGGTTCCCAGTAGGAATAGGCTCG
>CALAGB010000326.1 GCA_937891245.1 uncultured Thermomicrobiales bacterium
CCCGGCGGCCGCGTAATGCGGCCAGAGCCAGCGGTGATCCTCGCGCCAGATCTCGTTTCTGGTGCAGGCGGCGGAGATCGTCCTGCATCATCACGAGTCGTGCGACGGAATCGGCTATCCCAGCCGTCTCGCCGGTGAGGAGATTCCGCTCGGCGCCCGTATCTTCGCGGTTGTCGACACCCTCGACGCTATGACGTCAGACCGCCCCTACTGGAAGGCGCTCACCTTCGAGACCACTCTTGCCGAGATCGGTCGGGAACGCGGCCGCCAATTCGATCCGGTCATCGTCGACACGTTGCTCTCGATCTCAATTGACGAACTGCTTCATTGCCGCAACGGCACGTCGCCGGAGCCAATCCTCGAGCGGCCTTCGCTGCCGGCATCGTCGCTGTCCACCGTTCCCGCGTAGGGGTGCGCTAATTCTCCGGCAGGAAGCGCTCGGCGACGTCGTTGGCGAGCAGGAGGCCGCGGTGGGTGAGCTTGAGACGATCGCCGTGCCAGTGGAGCAGGTCGAGCGCTTCGAGGGCGGCGATTTGCGAGGTGTAGACATCGCGCAGTTCGCGACCATGGCGTGCCGCGAAGGCGGTCGCGGAAACGCCATCTTGCAGCAGGCGCAGTCCGAGCATCATCGTCTCAGCCATGGCGGTCGGTGCGTCGATCGTCTCGCCCTGGTCGAGCGGGAGCCGCCCGGCGTTCACCGCGGCGATGTATTTGGCCGGTAGGCGGAGCTTGCTGGCACGCACACCGGAAATATGCCCATGCGCTCCGGCGCCGAGCCCAAGGTATTCGCCGTTGCGCCAATAGATCGCGTTATGCCTCGATTCGAGACCTGCTTCCCGCGCCCAGTTCGAGACCTCATACTGCTGCCAACCGGCCGCGCCGAGTTGGTCGATCGCCATTTCATACAGGTCGGCCGTTGTGTCGTCATCGACCGGAACGAGCTTCCCGGTGCGCACCGCCTCGTGGTACGGCGTGCCCGGCTCGACGATCAGCGAGTAGAGCGACAGATGCTCCGGCTGCCAGGCGAGCATCGTATCGATATCGCGCTGCCAGTCTTCCACCGTCTGCCCCGGCCAGCCAAAGATGAAATCGAGGCTGATGTTGTCGAAGCCGGCCGCCCGTGCCTCACGCAGCGCTCGTTCGGGCACCTCCGGCTTATGCGCCCGTCCGAGAATGCGTAGCCCGTGCGCCTGCTGCGTCTGCACCCCGAGGCTGATCCGGTTAATCCCGGCGGCGCGAAAGCCATCGAGTTTCCCGTCCCCCAAGCGCTCCGGATTCGCTTCAAGCGTCACCTCGGCTGCCGGATCGATGTCGAACTCCCGTCGCAGCGCCTCGATGATGCGCCCGACCTGCTCCGGCTCGAGCAACGAAGGGGTGCCGCCACCGAAGAAGATCGTTTCGGCCCGAATCGGTCCATGAGCAGCGCGCGTCAATGCGATCTCACCGATCAACGCATCGACATACGCCGGAATCAACGGCTCCTGATGGGCATAGCGGTTGAAATCGCAATAGGGGCAGATGCGGGCGCAAAACGGGATATGCAGGTAGATACAGAACGGCGCGTCGGGTGCGGATGGCGCGAGCAGGTGTTGGCGGGTGGTGGTGGTGTTGGCAAGCGACGTATTCATTGAATGAAGTATACGGCGTGGGAGAGGGCTGTTTGGCGACCGGTTGCGCTGGGGCCGACGATGATACCGATCGATAACGGGATCGCCGCCGATGGCCGCCCGGAGGACGGATGTGGCGATCCCGAACGGTGGTTGGCGCTCGCACTCCGTCCGGGAACGATGGTGGTGCGCCGATGTCCGATGATGCCGCCCGGCGCCCGCCCGGGAATAAATGCCCGGGCGGGCGCCGGGCGAGGCATCGTTTTTCGGAGCGAGGCCAACGTTTGATCATTCTCCCCTGATTCCTTCACGTCCCCTTCAGCTTGCGCAGCGTTTCCCAGGCCTGGCGTACTTTGTCCGCTTCTTCGGCGGTGGCCGGGACGCCGCTGTAGCGGATGACGGTGTAGGTGGTGATGATCGTCCGGATGGCCGCTTCGGCGGCAGGGAAGCGGGCGGCCAGGTCAGGCGCGTATTCGGTGGCGGTGGCATTCGGCGGCTGCTCCACGCCGACGCGGGCTCCCCACTGTTGCAGGCGCCGGTAGGTTTCGCGAATCGTCACCGTATGTGCCCAGCGGGGATCGCCGCGGAGCTTCGCCAGCGAGTCGTCGCGTCGCCAGGGGCGGAAGAGTCGTCCCAGATTGAGCGACAGCGCACTGAACGCTTCGCCGAGCGACATGACCGATTCGCGCTGCTCCTCGGCGGTGTCACGCCAGTGACGGCGGCGGTGAAAGGCGAAACGGGTGAGCGCGGATATGAGCAGGAAGAAGATGATCCCCACGACGAGATAGCGCAGCGGATCGGCCACGTTGAGCCGGTTGAGCGTGAATTCCCGGAAGCCCGCGAAGGAATGAAAGACCGCCGGAATGTTGAGATCGCTCGAAAACTGGCCGAATCCTTGGCGCTGCAGGAACCAGAGGATTGGCGCAATGATGATGAAGGCGAGCAGCGCGATGAGGATGATGATCAGCCGGAAGATGAGGCCAATCACCCAGAGAAGCGGTCCGAGCACGATGAGCACGGTGTCGAGAAAGCGTCGCGAGAAGATCGCGGCACCGAGAATTGCGATGAGTAGAACGCTCAGAATCGGTGCGGCGAACGTCGCGAACCAGCGTGGTCCGAGCGGGCTGCCGCTCCGAATCCCTTCCAGACGCAAGCGTCCGATGCCGATGGCGGTCAACGCCGCTGCGAAGTAGATGATAACCGCCCCACTCATCCGCTGGCGGATGATCGCTTCATCCGGTGCCGCCATCAGAATGAGCAGTAACCCGATCGTCACGGCCAGCGTTCCCCAGCGGAGCATCATGTAGGCGGAATCGATCATGGGCTCGCCGCGCAGCCGCCCGCGCCACCAGGTGTAGGCGACGACCGCGATGATGGCCCACACTGGCCGCACGGCCGTCGTCGGACGCAGGATGAGTCCATGCACGGTGTCAAGCAGCCAGGCCGTATCCCAGAAGGCGACGTGCGGAAAGGCGGCGAATTTCATGGTGAGGACGAACGACACGATCAGGATGCCGATGAGCGTCAGTTGATAGAGCGGCCCCCAGACGCGCAGCAGTTCGAGCAGGTGCGGCAGTTCGTACCCGGCGATGAAGAGCGCGAAGACGAGCCAGGCCGGGAATGGTTCGTAGGGCGGGGTGAGTTCCGGCAGGAGCAGCCCGAGATAGAGGTAGGTAATGGCGCTCTCGGCGATGAGCAGCGCCAGCATCAGCAGTTCGCCGCGCCAGTCGATTTGCGCCAGCACGAAATTGGAGAGATCACGGAAGCCGAGCGCGTCCCGCCGTTGCATCATCTAACCCCGCACGTCGATCAGTCGCACATACCGGCTTCGCTCGTCGCCCTCGTGACCGACCAGATCGTCGGGAATGCGGTGGATGATCAGTCCCGGCAAGGGCGGAACGTCCATCTGACCGACGCAGAGCAAGATGATGTGATGTCGGCTGTTGAGCAACTCTTCGATCATTTGCGCCAGCGGCTCGGTCATCAGCGCGCTGACGATGACAATCGTGCTGCCCCAGGGGAAGCGGCTCGCTTCGTCTTGTAACAGGCGCTGGAAGTTCGTTGCGGCGAGCGGCGTCAGTTTGGCCAGCCCTTCGAGAATCGACGTCAGTTGATCCGGCCCCAACCCCGGCCGGATGCGCAAGCTCTGATCCGAGCCGCTCAGCACGCCGTTGGCGTACATGCCGACCAGGTAGCGCGCCTCGATCGAATGACTCGCCAACGAGGCAGCCGCCGTGATGGCGCTTTCGGCACGGGAGTAATCGATTCCCTCCCAGGGGCGCTCGAACGTATCGAGATTGAGGAAGATGCCGAGTTGCAGCGAGACGGTTGGTTCGAAGACCTTGACCTGCGTTTTCTGCAGCTTGGCGGTTGCCTTCCAATTAATGAAGCGAAACGAATCCTCCGGCCGGTATTCGCGCACGCCGATCGTGCGGGTCGGATCGGCGATGATCTGCTGCTGGGCACGTGAATCGCCGAGCGGATGGCGTGGCGGCAGCCCGAGATCTTCGAGCGGCACGATGCGCGGGTAGACGAGAATCTGATCGACATTCTCGAAGCGTTGCTGTTCGGAGAAGAAGCCGAAGAGATCGCCCGAGCGGAGCGAGAGCGGCCCGATGACGAAGGCGCCGCGATGTGGGCAATCGAGCTGGAATGCCCAGGTGACGCGTTCGAACCAGCGCACCGACGTCGTGAGGCGCAGGATCGTGGTGCCGGGCCGGTTGCTCGGCAGCAACTCCTGATCGCGCAGGCGGATGCGATCCGATACCTGATCTTCGACCTCGATCCAGGGGAGCGGCAGCCATTTGCGATTGACGATCTCGGCGGTCATCTCGATCGTCTCACCGCGAAAGATGCGCGTGTTCGAGAGGTGGCGCCGGTAGACGACGTGGTTGAGCGCGTGGCGGCTCCAGAGCTTACTGCCGCCGGCCGTCAGCAGGGTGGTGAAGGCGAGGATCGAAAGCGCCGGCTGGCGCAGCGCCATGCCGAGCAGCAGCATGATCGCCGAGCCGTAGATCCAGACCGAATTGAAGAAGTAGCTTCGAACCCGATGCTGCTCCATGCTGCCAGACCTGATCGCTTATCGGCGCTTCACCTACGACGAACGGACCCGAATCAGTGCCGCCTCCCCCTGTCATTCTGAGCCGCAGCGAAGAATCTCTAGATCGGAAGAGCGTCGTGTAGGGAAAGA
>CALAGB010000327.1 GCA_937891245.1 uncultured Thermomicrobiales bacterium
GGAGTGACCGCCGGCTCGGATTCGACCCGACTGACCGCCGTGGTCTCCTCGGCGCTTGTTCCAAGACCGTGTCGCGAGACGAGTTCGCCGCCGAGCCAGCCGCCCAGCAGCAAGAGCGCCAGCCCGACCACGTTGAGCGCGACGGCCAGGATGAGTGTTCCGCCCTCCGGCGCTTTGGTACCACCGCGCACGACCACGCTGCCGATGTAGGGAAGAGTGGCGGTAATCATCACCAGCATGTGACGGGTGGCGGTTCCTGACGCCGGATGGCCATCCGGCAGCACGATATATTCGATGAAGCCGGTTAGCGCCGTTGGTACGACGGCGATCAGTCCCGCGATCTGACTCCAGAAGGCGAATTGCCACCAGATGTCGTTGCCACTCGCGAGCGCGACGATATCCCACACCAGTGAGATCGCCAGCAGCGCGATCGGGAAGTCGGTCAAGGGCGGATGCGCCGAGTGGCCGCGCAGGCGTGGGGCGTTCTTGAGCGGACGATTATCCATGGTGCGCTATGCCGCCAGTCCGATGAGGAGGATGAGAAAAGCGAAGACCGCCAGCCCACCGTGCCCGAGAACGAGCGGCGTCGAGAGCGTCTTGCCACGCAGATGCATCGAAATGAGCGTAAAGCCGCCGAGTGCCGCGACCAGGAAGATGATGAACGCGATGCCGGCCGAGCCGAAACTGCTTGCCTGGATAACCGCGATCAGGAGGACGACCAGACCGGCCGCCGCGAACAGACCATGTACCAGTGCGAGCGAAAGATTGGGCATGCGTGAGCGTAGATGCATCGACGCGAGGGTAAGCCCACCCAGCGCCGCGATCGCGAACAGAATGACCGCCACGGTTTCCATAGCTCTTCCCCTTTTTTAGAGTGCTTATCGATCGTCAATGACGCGGCGTGGCCGCGTCAGGAGCCTCCGCATATGTTGCAACCAGCCGTCGTCACGCCCGCCGGGGCCAATGGCATCGAGCACGGCCGACGTTTCCGGCTGGATCAGCCGGGTCAGTTCGTCGCCGATATCGCTGATGACCGCCGCCAGGGCGATGCTATGCCGGATAAACCAGCTCGCCATTTCGACGAGCAGATGCTGCGAGGTGCGCACCGCCAGCGCGTCGCCGTCGTCACCGATCTCGCCGGTGAGTACCTCGCGATCGTCAGGCACGAGCGTGAGCCAACGCCGTTGTTGCTCGTTCGTGACCTGGTAGCGATAGACGCGGCCCCTGCAGAAGCCGCATTCCTGGGTGCAGGCGGCGAGACACAACGTCGTGATCTCAACGCCTCGATCCTGCGCACCGGCGAACTGGGGAGCGAGTGTCGCCGCCTCGTTCGGCCAGAGCGCCACGAGTAACTTCTGGTCAGCTGATTCGATGAGCGATTGGGCGTGGTCGATCACGGCTGGATAGCCGCGCACGTTCCCGATGAAGTCATATTCCGCTGGTTTCGGCAGCTGCATCAACGATTCGCGCGCCTGTTCCAACGTCTGCTCGGTCGACCGCGTGAGCCGGGCGAGGAGTTCTTCGGGGGCTAGCGGTGTATAGCGGGCGCCGGCGTCACTCTCGACGCGCAAGATCGCACCCCGCTCTTCCAACTGGTCGAGCACGCGATAGATATCGGCCCGGCGAATCCCGGAATTGCGGGCCAGTTCGTAGCCATTGACCGGATTCTGCTGCACCAACGCGACGTACGCGCGCGCTTCGTATTCGGTAAAGCCAAGCCGGTGGAGCAGCGCAGTGGCATCTGACATGATCATCTCCGTAGTAGTTGGATCACCTACTACTTCAGAATAGCGGAGGAGGAAGCCGGTGTCAAGTAGTAGCCCCGACCCCCCTGCCGCACGCGACGAACGCCACTGGAAACGCTATAGTCAACGGACGGTGTGATGCATGCTTGGTTGCGAGGCAAAGGAGGCGCGCATGGTCTGGTCGAATGACGGGGAAACGCATCGATCGACGGTGATGGGTCGGCGGGGAATGGTCGCGGCGGCGCATCCACTCGCGTCACTGGCCGGGCTGCGCATGTTGATGGCTGGCGGCAATGCGATCGACGCTGCCGTCGCGACGATGGCGGCCTTGAATGTTGTCGAGCCGTACATGTCGGGATTGGGTGGCGGCGGCGTCATGTTGCTGCATCTGGCCCAGGGCGAGACGGTGATGCTCGACTACGGCGGACAAATTCCGGCGGCGGCCGACGCTTCACTGCTCGACGCGACGAGCGTCGATGTCGGCGCGAAGTCGCTGACCGCGCCCGGATCGCCGGCCGGCTGGCTGGCGGCTTTGGAGCGGTACGGCACGAAGAGCCCGGCCGAAGTGTTCGCGCCGGCCATCGAATACGCCGAGCAGGGCGTGCCGCTCACCGTCAAGAACGCGATGTTCTACCAATCAGCCAACGAGCGAGTCCACGGCGTCGCTCGTGAGACGTTCTTCTCGCCTGGTGCACCCCCGGCCGCGACGATCATCGCTCAACCGAAGCTGGCGGCGACCTATCGCGCGCTGGTGCAGGGCGGCGCCGAGGCGTTCTATCATGGTGAGATCGGCAAGCGGCTCGTGGAGGCGGTGCAGCAGGCGGGCGGCTTTCTGACTGAGCAAGATCTGGCGAACGTGTCGGTCCGCTGGGCTGAGCCATCGATCTCAACGTACCGCGGCTACGAACTGCGCACGACCTCCTGGCCGATGACGTCGTACGAGACGCAAGTGGCGCTCAACATTCTCGAAGGGTTCGATCTGGCCCAACTCGGACATAACAGCGTTGCCTCGATCCACACCATGATCGAGGCGATGAAGCTCGCGATCGCCGACCGCATCGTCTACGCGGGCCATGCCGAGGCACCTCCGGCCGGACTCTTCTCGGCGGACTACGCCGTAGCGCGCCGCGCCTTGATCGATCCCGAGCACGCCCGGCCGATCGAAGGGGATCGCTACACCCGACCACGGCCGCAGGGCGCCATACTGCCGGGGAATCCGGCCGACTTCACCCGCGAATGCACCACGCACCTTGACGTGATCGATCGGGCGGGCAATGCCGTCTCGATCACGCAGAGCATCGGTGCTGTCTTCGGCTCCGGGTTCATGGCGGGCGATACCGGTATCATGCTCAACAACTTTCTCTTCTTCCTCGATCTCGATCCGGCGAGCCCGAACGTCATTCGCGGCAACGGCCAGTTGCTCGGTCCGCTTACGCCGGTGATGCTGTTCCAGGATGGTCGGCTGTTCCTCTCGATCGGCACGCCGGGCGGTTTCGGCATCACCCAGACGACGTTGCAGATGATCTCGAACGTCGTTGACCACGGTTTCGGCGTGCAGGCGGCCATCGAAGCGCCGCGTTTCAAGACGATCGCCAACACGCAACTGGTGATCGAGGATCGTGTGCCGCATACCGTGCTCGACGAACTGCGCTTGCTCGGCCACGAGGTCATCCCGATCGACGGCTATTCAGCCGCCGTTGGTGGTGGACAGGGTATTCTGATCGATCCCGAGACTGGTGCCTACAGCGGCGGAGCCGATCCACGGCGCGATGGGTATGCGCTGGGCTATTAGCCTGGCTGCGGGTCGCGATTACGGATGCGCCAGGCGAACGAGAGGAGCGCGGCGCCGTAGATGATGGCGAAGATCCCGATCACCCAGGCGAGGGCAATGGCGCCGGTGCCTGGGAAGATGAAGAGGATCACGCCCCAGACGATCGAGAGGGCGCCGCTTATCCCCAGAAACCATTCATTCGTAATAACCGAGCGCAGCCGGACGGCGGCCGCGATTTCGGCGATGCCGGTGATCACGGCCCAGGCGCCGATGACATAGAGCAGTCCCAGCGCGGTCAGTCCGGGCCAGATAAACGCGACGAGGCCGAAGATGATGCCGATAATGCCCTCGACAAGTTCCGGCCACCATTCCATGCGCCGATCGGCATGCCGGATCGCCGTGCCGATGGCAAAGACGCCATCCACAATGGCGTAGGCGCCGAAAAAGATGACCAGCGTCAGCACCGTGAGACCCGGCCAGATCAGGGCCAGGATGCCGAAGAGCACCGCACTGGCGCCACGCAGCGCGATCATCCACCAGTTCCGTTGCGCTAACTCGAACATCCGCTCCCCTTCCTCTTGGATCAATCGACAAAGCTGTTCACCAAACGAGCGACCGGTTACAGGGTGCGGATATTAAAGCGCAAGAGTCAGACCAATATGTGAGGCACGACAGCGATCCGTTCGCCCCGTTAGAATCGACCTGGATACGCTCGCTAATCCCGGTCATCCTGAGCCACGGGAAAGAGATTCTTCGCTGCGGCTCAGGATGACCGGGAACGATGGCTCTCGTACGTCGCGCGACGTGGTGTGGTCGGCGTAAAAGAATGGAAGGGTGCGTGCGATTCAGTATTCGGCTGAATAACGATCTGCCGGTGGCCAACTATATCCGGCTGGCGCGCGCGGCCGAGGCGGCGGGCTTCGATCAGTTCTGGGTGAGTCACGACCTCTTCGTGCGGAGTGCTCCGGTCCTGCTGGCGGCGGTGGCGCAGGCGACCGAGCGCATCGACTTCGGCACCTGCATCGTCAATCCGTACACGCTCCACCCCGCCGAGATCGCCATGTTCGCCGCGACGCTCGATGAATTGAGTGGCGGTCGCTTCAAACTCGGCATCGGCGCCGGGGCGGCCGAATTTCTCAAGTGGATCGAGATCCCACAGGAGCGTCCGTTGCGCGATACCCGACGCGCGATGGAGCAGATCCGCGCGGTGCTCAGCGGCCAACCGGCGCCCGGCTGGCAGGCGGAGGCGTATCTGCGCTTCCCGTCACGACCGCTGCCGATCTATCTGGCGGCGATGAGCCCGAACATGCTTCGACTGGCGGGCGAAGTTGCCGATGGCGTCTTGCCGCTCCTCTTCCCGCCCGAGCATTACCAGACGGTGCTGCCCTATATCCGCGAAGGCGCCGCACAGGCCGGTCGAGCGCTGGACGAGATCGATATCGCCGCCTGTATCTGGTGCTCGATCTCGGATGACCACGACGCGGCTGAACGAGTGTTGAAGGACAAGATCGCTTACTACGGTCACGCATTGAGCCCGCTTATCTGGCAGCGACTGGGCCTGACGCAAGATGACTTCAGGCCGATTGAGCAGACGCTGATGGTCGAACGCGATCCGGAGCGGGCGCGCTCGCTGGTCGATGAGCGGATGCTGCGCATCGGCGTCGTCGGTACACCGCGCGATCTTATCCCGCGCCTCGAGGCGCTCGTCGCGCTCGGCGTTCGTCACCTCAGCTTCGGTCCGCCGCTCGGCCCCGACCCCGCAGCCGCCATCGAAGCGCTCGGGCGTGAGGTAATCCCGCATTTTCGGGAAGACTGAGCACGATTTTCTCTCGCACCGACGCACATCTGTCATTCTGAGCCGTAGCGAAGAATCTCTTTCCCGTTTCCCAGAGCATGATAGATGAGACACAGGGAGGAGATCCTTCACTGCGGTTCAGGATGACAATGTCGCTGCGAGAGACCACCTCGTCCTGACGGTTAGCGCCGGATTGATATACTTATGTGTCCTGATTGCGGC
This sequence comes from uncultured Thermomicrobiales bacterium, assembly GCA_937891245.1. Taxonomy (GTDB): domain Bacteria; phylum Chloroflexota; class Chloroflexia; order Thermomicrobiales; family Thermomicrobiaceae; genus CALAGB01. The sequence goes on from CALAGB010000327.1 coordinate 5,534, forward strand.
AAGACGCGAGCCGACCTGGTTTCGATCTGCCGGTGGCTCGTCAGGTTGAGGGCGGTCTGAGGCCGTCGTGTGGATCGTCGTGCCGTAGTGAGCGGATAAACAGAGAATGATCGATACGCAAACCGAGCAGCGCGCCGGTTCAAACGGCGACTTGCAACGCGAAGTGGCGCGCAGGCGCACCTTCGCCATCATCTCGCACCCGGACGCCGGGAAGACGACGCTGACCGAGAAGCTGCTGCTCTATGGCGGTGCGGTCAATCTGGCCGGTTCCGTGACGGCCCGCAAGCATCAGCGGCAGACGGCGTCGGACTGGATGGCGCTGGAGCGTGAGCGTGGCATCTCGATCTCATCGACGGTGCTCCAATTCGATTACCAGGGCTACCGGATCAACCTGCTCGATACACCCGGTCACCAGGATTTCTCGGAAGATACCTACCGCACGTTGACGGCAGCCGATAGCGCCGTGATGGTGCTCGACGCGGCGCGCGGTATCGAGCCGCAGACGCTCAAGCTCTTCGAGGTCTGTCGCCTGCAACGTATCCCGATCTTCACCTTCATCAACAAGCTCGACCGGCCGGCTCGTGATCCGCTCGAACTGCTGGATGAGATCGAACAGACGCTCGGTCTCGCCGTCTGTCCGATGAACTGGCCGATCGGTGATGGTACCGAGTTCCAGGGTATCTACGATCGCACCGCCGAACAGGTCCACCGCTTCGACCGGACCGAGCACGGCGCCCGCCGCGCGCCGGTGCAGATGGCCGGCATCGATGACGTGAAGCTCGACGATCTGATCGGCGCCGCTCCGGCGAGCAAGCTGCGCGAAGCAGTCGAATTGATCGACGTGGCCGGGTTTGAGTTCGATGAAGCGCGCGTGCTGGCGGGCGAAATGACGCCGGTCTATTTCGGCAGCGCCCTGACCAACTTCGGTGTGCAGCGTTTCCTCGACGACTTCGTCAAGCTTGCCCCTGCGCCGCGTGACCGTGAGACATCAACAGGTGTCCTGCCGGCCGCGGCCGAAACGTTCTCCGGTTTCGTCTTCAAGGTGCAGGCGAACATGGACCCGCGACACCGCGATCGTGTCGCCTTCCTACGTGTCTGCTCCGGCCGCTTCGAGAAGGATATGGCGGTGCGGCACCTGCGGCTCGGTCGTGAGGTGCGTCTGACCCGTCCGATGAAGCTTTTCGGGCAGGATCGCGAGGTCGTTGAAGAGGGCTACGCCGGGGATGTCATCGGGCTCATCAATCCGGGGCT
>CALAGB010000328.1 GCA_937891245.1 uncultured Thermomicrobiales bacterium
CGAGGAGATGATCGGTCTGATGGTCGACTCCGACATTCGTCTCGTCCGCGACGATACGGCCCCCGCCGGCATGCTACCGGCGAGTTGACGGCTCGGATGTTAGACTTCTGACTATCGAAACTGAGTGGATCTTCACGCACCTCCCATCAAGATGTGGAGACTCGAGGAGAGAACCTCGATGATCCACCGGCGCTGAAGGACACGACCATGACGGTCCAACCTCCTGACAATTGGGGGATCGGCGCGGCCTACGAGCCGTATGTCGGCCGCTGGAGCCGTCTCGTCATGCAGGAACTGCTGACCTGGTTGCGGTTACCGCCGGATCTACGCTGGCTGGATGCCGGCTGCGGCACCGGCGCGCTTAGTTCAGTTATTCTCGCGCGCGCGAACCCACGACAGGTCGTTGGCGTGGATCAATCGGGCGGCTTTGTCGCCTATGCACGCGCACACCAACCCGATGCGCGAGCACGATTCGCGGCTGCCGATGCCTGTGCGTTGCCCTTTCCGGCCCAAATATTCGACGCCGTAGTGAGCGGGTTGATGTTGAACTTCGTGCCGCAGCCGTCGATCGCGGTGCAGGAGATGGCCCGCGTCACCAGACTCGGCGGTGTCATCGCCGTCTACGTCTGGGACTATGCCGGCGAGATGCAGATGATGCACCACTTCTGGGATGCCGCCACGGCGCTCGATCCAGGCATCGCGCACCTCGATGAGGGCGCCCGCTTCCCGCTCTGCCAGCCGGAACCGCTCGCGGCCCTGTTTCAGTCCGCCGGAATGCATTCAGTCGAGGTACGGGCCATCGACATACCAACGCATTTTCGTGATTTCGATGACTACTGGCTGCCGTTTCTGGGCGGGCAGGGGTCCGCGCCAAGCTACGTCGAATCGCTTGACGAGGCACAACGAATCGACCTACGCGAGCGACTCCGCAACACGCTGCCCATTGCGGCGGATGGCTCAATCGATCTCATCGCCCGGGCCTGGGCGGTACGCGGTCGAGCGTAGGCGGCTCATTCGCACACACGACAGCCTTGACACTTCACACCCCGATCAGTTACATATACACCCAATATGGGGAGTAGCCTCCCGGTGCGCGATCGCCGGGGCGGTCCGTCGTCAGTACGGAGTGCATATCCGATGCGCTCTCGGCGGGCCGGCAAGCAGGAACTGCTGGCGAGACCATTGCGACACTGTTGTGCCAATGGCTCGCCTTTTTTGTTGTTCCGCGAGCCGGTAATGCTGAGAGGACCCTGTGAGCGCACCTATCTGGATTTGGATACTCTTCAATGTCGTTGTCATCGGGCTCATCGTGCTCGATCTCGGCGTTTTCCACCGGAAAGTCCACGTAGAATCGATTCGCGAATCGGCGATCTGGACCGCCATCTGGACGCTGGTGGCGCTCCTCTTCAATGCGGGAATCTATTTCTACGCGGGTGGCGAACCGGCGCTCTCGTTCCTGAGCGGGTATGTCATTGAGCGCGCGCTGGCGGTCGACAATATCTTCGTCTTCATGATGATCTTCACGGCCTTCAGCGTACCCCAAGTGCTGCAATACCGGGCGCTCTTCTGGGGCATCATTGGCGCGATCGTGCTGCGCGCGATTTTGATTGCGACCGGCACCGTGATCATCGAGCGTTTTGAATGGGTGCTCTATTTCTTCGGCGCCTTTCTGGTGGTCACCGGGCTCCGTATGCTCCGCAACGAGGAGAAGGAAATCGACCCCGGCAATCATCCTGTCGTGCGCTTCCTGCGGCGAATCGTGCCCGTTACGCATGAGTATCGCGGGGCTCGGTTCATGATCCGCACGAAGGGTTCGCTCGCCGTCACGCCGCTATTTGTGGTGCTGGCGGTTATCGCGGTGTCAGATCTCGTGTTCGCGCTCGACTCGATTCCGGCCATTTTCGCGATCACGCAGGACCCGTTCATCGTTTACACGTCGAATATCCTCGCGGTGCTTGGCCTGCAAGCAATGTACTCGATGCTGGGCGGAATCATTGAACAGTTCCACCTGCTCAAGTACGGACTGGCTGCGGTGCTGGCTTTTGTCGGCGTCAAGATGTTGGTAGCCGGCTTCTACCACATTCCGATCGCGCTTTCGCTCGGCATCATCGTCGCCATGCTCGGTATCAGCATCATCGCCTCGCGGATATTTCCCGAAAAAGCGACGATCGAACCGGCCGGCGGGGTGGAAACGATCGGGCCGAGCAGCAGCCATTAAGCCGGTTCGATCGGTGACTATCGCAGCGAAGGTGGAGTGGTGGCGTCAAATATGCGACAGTTGACGAGTCAGACGCGTTCAAATGGAGCGCGTTGAAGTCAACCCTGTGTGCAGGTTCAGCCCCCGCGACGGTTCGACCGTTCACACTCGCTCGCACAGGTTCGCGAATGGACGATGCGATTCGTGCCGGGACGCGGGAATGCCGCGAAGTAACGGGCACGAGCCGTGCGAAAGTATCGAACGTCGGATTCGCTTCGTGCGGTCTGACCGGCGGGCTGCAGGGTTCAGAAGGGAAAACAGCGCATGGCGTTGGGAACGATTAAGACCATTCGGGATGACCGAGGGTTCGGTTTCGTCGCTCCAGACGGTTCGAATGGGAGGAACGATCTCTTCTTCCACCGCTCGGCGGTAGAAGGAAACGGCTTTGACCAACTGCATGAAGGACAGCGAGTGAGCTTCGAAGAGGAGCCGGATCCGCGAGATCCATCGCGGCGGCGCGCCGTCCGCGTTTCTCCGGTCGACGACGAGATGTAATTCCCCTCGAAGAGTTCACTGTTTGTGAGTCCGGGCATGCTGCCCGGTTAGACGAACACGCACCCGCACCCACCCCTGTGGCCCGCCTTCCGCGACGGGCCACGATCGGTGTTCGCGTGTTCGCATAACGCGGAATACCTCGCGTGGAGACGTAGAGCAAAAGAAAACACTCTGCGTCTCTCCGTGAGGAAATGGCTAGTGGGCTTCGATCTTGGCGGGAACCGGCGGATCGAGCGGGTCGAGCGTGCTGGCCGGGGAGAGCGTCGCGACATACTCCGCCGAATCGTTCAGCAGGCCCGCATCCTCGCTCAGGCGGTCTTGCTTGATCACCTCGATGCCGGCAGCCGTGGCGATACTGCTCGCCATTTCATCCGGTGTCACGACCTGCAGCCGGATTTCCAGTGCGATGGCGCGCACCGCGATCCGCTGCGCCAGCTGCAAATCATCCCAGGTAACGGCACCCGGCACAATCAACAGAACGAGTCGCTGCAAGGCGTGCTGCTCGATCGCCTCTTCGAAAGCCGCTAATGCCCCTGGTTCGCGTAAGGCGACGACCACGCGTTCCGGCGGATGGCGCAACTCTTCGTAAATCGCCAGCACGATGATCTTGAGCGCGGCCAGAGTCGGCACCGCGATCACCAGGCCGAGCGCGCCACCGAGCGCGGCGCCCGTCAGTACGCCGAAAATGACCAGCACCGGGTGAATACGGACGATGCGCCCGACGAGTTGCGGAATAACGATCTGATCCTCGATCATCCGCAATACCAGGTAGCAGATGCCGACCACCACGGCCAGCTGTGTCGGGCTCCAGCCGAACGGTCCCGAACCCTGCGATACGGCAACCATCACCGCGATCGCCCCGGCCGCCCACGGACCGATTATCGGCACCAACTCGAGCACGCCGGTCGCGAGCGCGACAACGAGGGCGTATTGCACCTGGAGCACGCTCAGCACAACCAACGTCGAGACCGTCATGATCGCAAAGAGAATGACCTGCGCCCGGATATAGGCGCCGAACGTGTGATTGACCTGAGCGACGACGCGGTCGACCGTCTTCCGCTGACGCGGCGGCGCCATGCGCTGCAACCGACGCAAGAAGGCATCGCCCTGGAGCAGGAAATAGAACGTCGCCAGCAGATAGACGAGGATCTTAATGATCAGCTCGAACGTTTGCAGCACCAACGGCACCGCTTCGCGGCCGAAGCGCTCGGCGACCTGCTGGGCCAGGCCATTGATGCGCGCATCGAGCTGGCGGGTGTCGAGCGTAAAGCCAGCAATGCGCAGCTGCGGCTCGCGCACCAGCTCCTTGCGCGCGTTCGTGACGAGATCCGGCAACGAATTGGCCAGCGACCGTGCCTGATCGACCGCGGTCGGTGCGACGAGAAAGCCGGCCAGCACGAGCAGACCGACGAACCCCACGAAAATCAGCGTGATGGCGGCAATGCGTGGCAGGTGGAACGCGCGCTCCACGCGCACGACCAGCGGGAAAAGGATATACGCGGTAATCGCGGCCCAAATGAAGGGGGGAAGAATGCTCGAGATACGCATGATAAAGAGGCTAATCGCCACGATACCCAGTCCGACGATCACCGGTAGCATACGCGTTTCGCGAAGTCGGTCGAACGGTTGCATCGTGCTCTCCCCAGACGTGCCCCTGACTTTTGGATTCTAGCAGACAGGACCCGGAACTGGAGCGCGCCAACCGTCCGAATTGGGTACCGATTCCTTGACATCCGGGAACAGATGTTCTATTCTCTGTACGTACAGATGTTCGGATCACTTGTTCGGAAGGGTAGAACAATGCGCGCAACATCCATGCTGGTATCCGGCCTCATCGGTTTCGCTCTGCTCTTCGTGGTCGCGCTCCTCGCGCTCGGTTTTGGCATCAGTGTGCAGCAGGCGATCGGCCAGGCGTGGCCGCTGGCGGTGGCGGGTGCGCTCATCGCCGGATTCATGATCGAACTCGATCGCCGCGCGTCGTGGTAGCGGAGCGGTCAGTAAGGAGCGACCGCCAGGCGCTGCCAGACGGCCAGCGCCCCGGCGGTATCGAAGGAGCTGGACGCATAGTCGGCGGAGAGCAACTCGCTGGTGAGGTAGGGATGATGCTTTTGCTGTCGCTTGTTCGCGACGCGTCGCGCCAGCTCATCTCCGTTCACTTCCCCCTGGCGCGCCAGCACCGCGATATGTTTCCGTAGCGCGGGGAGCTCGGCGTCGTAGACAGTGAGCACCGGGCCGTGCTTCTCGACCGCGAGCCCCCGCGCCATCAACTGCACCAGTAACGTGTTCATCACGCGATCACCAACCCAGGGGAAGATGAGCGTTCCGTAGTCGGTATCGAGAATCGCCCGGTGTTCCAGGTTGAAGCGGCGAAACCAGTCGCGCCCCTCATCCAGCAGTTCAGACGCAATCGCATCGAGGAACGGCGGGCGATCGCTCATCTGATAGACCGCAAACATCTCCCGACGCACCCGATCGTGGACGAGCGCACCGGCGCCGGTGAACTTCGGCGGTCGCCCGCCCGCCGACGGCACGACGTCGATCTGGCGACGGACGGCATCAACTTCGACCACCTGCCAGCGACGACCGCCGAAGATGAGGAACATGCCGGGGATGATCGGCTCATCGACCGGCAACGTGCCGAGCGTTCGCCCCTCATGCACCAGTCGGTACTCATCGGGACTGGCGAAGGCGGCGTAGAACTCGAAATGATTGACCAGATGTTCGCCCTCAAGCCCGAGCAGCAACGTACCATCGTGCATCTGATCGATCAGATCGTGCGCGGCCAGGGCACGCAGGAAACGCGCGAACATCTTCCGGTCGACGGTGCGGAACGGACCGAGCTGACAGAGCGTGCGCCAGAGCCAGGCGGCATCGCCGCCGCCATGCTGCGCGATGAGCGACAGCGTTTGCTGCACAAGCGTCGACAGATGCAGCGCATCGCGCTCCGGCGGCTCATTCCATTTCTCGATCAACAGCCGCACCATGGCGATCGACTGCACCAGTTGCACGCGCAGCGCGTCCTGCGGCAACGTCTGGGCTGAGAGCGTCTCCTCCTGAATGTAGAGGCGCAGAACGGCGGCCGAACCAGCTTTGCGTCCGGAGCGGCCGAGCCGCTGGCGCATGCTGGCGACCGACGGCGGCGTTCCGATCTGGGCGATGCTTTCGACTGAACCGACGTCGATGCCGAGTTCCAGCGTCGAGGTACTGATGATCGTCGTCGGCCGGGTGCTTTCACGCAGCCGCTCCTCGGCATCATGGCGCAGCTCGCGACTCAAATTCCCGTGATGCGGCCAGAATTCGTTGGGGACGCGCGCGCGATCGCTCAAGCGCCGCATGATGTCGGTGTACATCTCGACGGCACGGCGACTGTTGGCGAAAACCAGATGCCGCCCGCCGCGCAGCCGGTTATAGAGATCGGCCGCGATCGCCAGCGCATCGCCGCCCGGCTCATCATCATCCTCGTTATCACCGACCGTCGGCTCGTGCGCGTCGCGCGGCGGCGGTTCATGACGATAGCCGCGTAGCTGCAGGCGAATCTCCTGACGCAGCGTGGCCGATTCGATGACGACGACCTCGTCGCCACGCCCCAGCCGCAGGTAATCGCAAGCCATCGCCATATCACCGAGCGTCGCCGACAGCGCGACGCGCGTCACCTCGCGCCCGGCCGCCCGTTCAACGCGATGCAAGAGGGATTGCAACTGCATGCCGCGCTCGGTACCGATGAAGGCGTGTAGCTCATCGACGACGACGTAGTCGAGGTCGGCGAAGAGCCGGTTGACGCTCGTACCGCGATTGATGAACAACGCTTCCAACGATTCGGGCGTAATAAGCAAGATGCCGTCCGGATTCTCGAGCAACTGCTTCTTGTGGCCGGGCGGCACATCGCCGTGCCAGCGATAGACTGGCAGATCGAGTGGCGCGCAGAGATCGGCCAAGCGCTCGTACTGGTCGTTAATCAGCGCTTTGAGCGGACTGATGGCGAGCACGCGTAGCCCACCCGGTTGCGTCGCGATACGTGTGATGATCGGAAAATAAGCG
>CALAGB010000329.1 GCA_937891245.1 uncultured Thermomicrobiales bacterium
CCGGCCGCCGATGGAACGGACGAGCAAGATCGCCGCTGCGTTCCAGCAAGTGCGCGAGGCTGGTCAGCGACTCGGTTTACAGCTGTCGGAGGCATCGACTGGAGGCGGCAGCGATGGCAACTTCACGGCAGCGATCGGAGCGACCACGATCGATGGTCTCGGCTGCACCGGTGACGGCGCGCACGCCGAACACGAGCACATCTCGCTCGACGGCTTCGTCGAACGAACGGCGCTCCTGACCGAGCTCATTTCGACGCTGTAGTGTGAGTTTCAGCCGATGGGGCCGGGGATGCGTCGGCCCCATCGGCAGAGACTGGCAACGAGCTATTTTCGAACGGCACCCATACGCTGCACGGCTTCTTCGAGGATGGCGGCCGACGTCGCGAGGTTGAGACGCACGAATCCAACACCCTCTTCACCGAAGGTCGAGCCGGAGTTGAGCGCTACCCGACACTTCTCCAGGAAAACGGCCGACGGATCGTCGCCGATTCCGAGCGGACGGCAATCGATCCAGGCGAGATATGAACCTTCCGGCGGCTGGTAAACGGCATCCGGCAGGTAGGTCTCCAGGAGATCGGCCAGCAACGTTCGATTGGAGTCGATCCCGGCGACGGCCGCGTCGAGCCAATCGCGCGCCTGGGTGAACGCGGTGGAGTGCGCGATGATCCCGATATGACCAGCGTGGCCGCCTCCACGCACCGCCTGCGACTTGAGATCTTCGGCCGCGTCGGCTCCAGCGATGAGGAGTGCGGCCTTGAAGCCCGCCAGGTTCCAACCCTTCGAAGCGGATACGACCGCGAAATCCCGTTCAGAGCCCGCCACGCTCAAGTACGGCGTGAAGGTGGATGTGGGCATCACGAGAGTCGAGTGAATCTCATCGGAGATCACACGAGCACCGTACTGTCGCGCCAGTTTGGCAACGGTCTCAAGTTCCTCGCGGGTGTGGACCGTACCGGTTGGGTTATGGGGATTCGACAGAATCATGACCGCGCCGTGACCACGCGCGGTCGCTTCTTTGAACGCCGCTTCCAACGATTCCGGGTCGATACGTCCGGCAGCGTCCAGCGGCGCCGTGACGATGTCGCGACTGAGCGTATTGGCCGTCCCGACAAATGGAGGGTAGACCGGCGGGGTAATGATGATCGGGGTCTCCTGATCGCTGATGGCGCGAGTGACCTCGCGAATCCCGGTCATGACATCGGTCACATTGGCCGTTCGGTCTGACTCAAACGACCAGCCCCATCGATCGCTGGCAAATGATGCGACTGCCTCTGCATAGCGTGGACCGAACGGATATCCGGTGTCGCCCAGTTCGAGCGCTTCCTGGACGGCATCGATGATCGGTCTGGCGATATCGGCGTCCATCTCGGCAACCCAGAGCGGCAGTACGTCGTCGGGATAGACGGCCCACTTGGCACCGGTATGACGGCGCAACCGCGTAATATCCAGATCGGCGAATGGATTCGCCACGACGTTCTGACGTACGCTCATCGACTACTCCTCACTAAACCGACGATCGATGCTCCATGGCCGCTACCGCTGCCAGTTTCAGCCATCGATTATGAGATTATGAGCCATGGCGAACCAACGCTGGAGCCGGCTCACCACAGCGACTCTAACGCATTCTCGCACATAATCCGATCGGCGACGGCAGATCAGTCACAATCGAATCCCCTGACAGACGCCAGGGGATCATGGCTCTTGGTGCCTACTTCGGGCAGCGGCGCAGCGTTCGGAGAACAGCGACCGGGACTCAGGCTGGTCGGTTGAACTCTTCTCCGACATCGTTGAAGTCGGACATGACGTCCTGAATCTGAGAAACGGCGCCCGAGAAAAAGCGCTTCACCCGTTGCCGCTGCTCATCATTCAGAAGCACGAAATAGATCGCGGCGGAACAGGCTGCCGCCCAGAAGGTGATCAACAGCGATTCACCGACCGCATACTTCACGCGCCCACCGGCGCTCTGTACCGCGGATGATGTCTTCTTCTTGCCCTTGTCGATGCTCGAGCGAGCACGACGCTTGTTGCTTTGCTTCGACATCTCCTTGGTCCGGTCGCGGACCATTTGAACACCGGCCGACGAACCCGCGACAAGCAGACCCGCCAGGGCGCTCGCCCCCTGCGAGACATCCGGCCCGTAGTTCTTGCGTGCTTCACTCGACAACGTCGCGGCACGTTTGCGCGCTTCGCCGATGATCTCTTCGGCCTCTTCGACCGCCTCCTGAGCGAACGTTCGGGCGCGCGGGGCCACCTCGGTCCGCATGCGCTGACCGAGGTCGGCCGAGCGAGCCTGCCCTTCAACGCGCAGCCGCTCCGCCAATTCCCGAGCACGGTCGCCCGCATCCTTCATCAGCGGCGTCATATTCTCACGTGCCGTGTCGGCGACGGTGCCGGTGCGACGTTTCAACTCCTGCTGGAGCGCGTCGGTATCGCGGTTCGCAAGTTGATCGCGCGCATCATCCAGCGCCCGCTGCGCCGTTTCAACGGCCTTCTGCACCTTTGGGTCGGTCCAGTTGCGCGCGGTCGTCTTCGGGAGACGTCCGGTGCGCCCGCGTTTGGGATGACCGAGCATGAAGGCCGTGCCGCCAAATACAACGCTCGCAAGCAACGGAGCCATGAGCAGACTGCCTATCCTGGGTTGTGATGTCGAAGCGTTCGGAGCCATCATTCCCTCTCCCATGTCTTCATCGGCTGTCGAATGCACATCATCATGTGAACGTTGATCCGCGGCGGGTGCCAGGTTGCCAAACGGCAGCCGGGCAACATCAGCCGGGATCGTACTGGTACGCCGTCGCAAGTATCGTGCGAGGGCGCATCCCGCGCCAGAATCACGATCGTCGCGTGATCAGCCGGCGTTCCGGCAGGTGCTTGGCGCGCGGTCACTCCTCAATTTATACTTTCGCACGTTATGAGCAGCTTCACTGAACGTTTTGATGTGATCGTGATCGGGGCGGGGCACGCCGGTTGCGAGGCGGCGCTGGCAGCCGCGCGATCCGGCTCAACCACGCTCATCCTCACGCCAAATCTGGATCGCATTGGATTCATGCCATGCAACCCCTCGATCGGCGGACCGGCCAAGGGGCACTTGGTGCGCGATCTCGACGCGCTTGGCGGAGAAATGGGGCGCGCGATCGATCGCACGGCGATCCAGATCCGCATGCTCAATACCGGTAAAGGGCCGGCGGTGCGCGCGCTGCGAGCGCAGGCGGACAAGGGACTCTACATGGTCGCCATGAAAGAGGCGCTGGAATCCCAGCCGCGTCTGACGTTACGCCAGGAGCTTGTGGACGATATCGAAATCGAACAGGTGGGTCACGAGCGTCGCGTCACCGCCCTCACGACCGATCGCGGGAATCGCTATCTCGCCGGTGCCGTCGTCGTGACCGCCGGGACGTTCTTCCGGGCGAAGATGATCGCAGGCGACTGGCGGGCGGCTGGCGGGCGGGCTGGTGATGTCGCATCGGTCGAACTCTCCTCATCTTTGAGCAGCGTCGATATTCAGCTCCGACGCCTCAAGACCGGTACGCCACCGCGGATCGATGCTCGCACGGTCGATTTCAGTGAGACGATGACGCAACCAGGCAGCGACGAGCCGCTCTGGTTCAGTTTCGACGGCCGCAACGGTGGGCTTGAACGGCTCGAACTCCCGCCGCTCAGCATCTATCCCGACGTGCAGCGGGATGAGTGGCGCACGCAGATGCCCTGTTATTCGCTGCATACCAACGTCGAAACGCACCGGATCATCGCCGCCAACATTGATCGAGCACCGATGTACAACGGCTCGATCAGCGGGACCGGTCCACGCTACTGTCCATCGATCGAAGACAAGGTCGTCCGCTTCCGCGACAAGACCGCCCACGGGCTTTTTCTTGAGCCGGAGGGCTGGCGCACCACCGAACTCTATGTCCAGGGTGCCAACACCAGCCTGCCGCACGATGTGCAGGTCGACTTTCTGCACACGATCCCGGCATTGCGGACCGCCTCAATCACACGCTTCGGTTACGCCGTCGAATACGACGCCATCGATTCAAACGAGCTGAGCGTAACGATGGAGGCGAAGAAAATTCGCGGACTCTTCCTGGCCGGCCAGGTTTGTGGCACGTCGGGATATGAAGAGGCCGCCGGGCAGGGGATCGTCGCCGGGATCAACGCCAGTTGCTTCGTGCAAGGGTCAGAGCCGTTGATTCTTGGCCGGGATCAGTCGTACATCGGTGTGATGATCGACGACCTGACAACACAGGAATTCATCGAACCGTACCGAATGCTCACGTCACGCGCCGAATATCGACTGCTGCTTCGCTCAGATAACGCCGAGGCCCGACTTTCCGAGATCGGCTATCGCTTCGGTCTCATCGATCGCGCGCGTATCGATCAGGTGCGCCGCGACGAGCAGATCGTGCGCGACGCGCTCGAGGCGCTCGACCACCACTACCTCACTGCGAACGAGAAGACCCGCACGATGCTCGACGCAGTTGGGCTCGAGCCCTCCTCACGCAGCGTGACCGCCCTTGAATATCTCGGTCGTCCCGGTGTTAGCTACACGGATCTGTCGTCCGCGTTTGTACTGGCAAACCTCGACCCGGCGCCGCTTGACCGCTGGCAACTTCCGGCGGAACTCGCCTTCCGCGTCGAAGTCGACGCACGCTATAGCGGCTACATTCAAAAAGAACTTCGGCAAGTCGCTCGGGCGCAGCGACTCGAACATCGCACGATTCCGCGCAATGTCGATTACGCCGGTCTGCCGAGCCTGAGAGCTGAAGCGCGCGAAAAGTTGACGACCTTTCAGCCCGCCACTCTCGGACAAGCGAGTCGTATCGCCGGTGTCACGCCAGGCGATATTGCGGTACTAATGGTCCATCTCGAACGCATTTCCGGAACGGCAATGGTCTCGTAGACTCTGTGCAGTCGGTTCGGCTGAGGGGAGTGACCATTGCGGATTCTGATCATCTCGGATGTCCATGCAAATCTGCCCGCGTTGCAGCGCGTCCTCGAAGATGCGGGAGAAGTCGACGAGGTTTGGTCGCTCGGCGATATCGTCGGCTACGGGCCGAATCCACGCGAATGCGTCGAAATCGTGCGCACCATCGCGCCATCGATCAGCATCATCGGTAACCACGATTGGGCCGCGATCGGCCGGCTGTCGTTGGAAGATTTCAACCCGGTCGCGCGGTTCGCCAGCTACTGGACGACCATGCAGCTCGGCGCTGAACATCTACGCTATCTTGAATCACTCCCCAACCGGATGATTGATCAGGATTGGACGGTCGTGCACGGGAGCCCGCGGCATCCGATTTGGGAGTACGTCTATAACGCGCGCATCGCTGCGCTCAATTTCCCGCTTTTCGACACGCGCGTCTGCTTCGTCGGTCATACACATGTCCAGCTCTACATCCGTGAAGAGGAAGCGATGGCGAACGTCACGCCGAGGCACACCGTCGATCGGGAATCGATCGATCTGTCCGAGGGTCGCTTCATCATCAATCCGGGTTCTGTGGGTCAGCCGCGCGACGGTGATAACCGCGCGGCCTTCGCGATCTATGAGCCGAAACGCAATCGCCTCACGTTTCGCCGCGTCGCCTACCCGATCGAGGAGACCCAGGAGCAAATGCGTGAGCAGGGCCTTCCCGAATCGCTCATCAACCGCCTCGCCCACGGCATCTGACGCCCGCACAGCGCGTCAACTGGCGGCCCGCTTGTTGCTCACACGCAGACAAGGCGGCATACTTACTCGGGTTCGCCATGTGCGAGTCTTTTTTTGGCAATTGGAGGTCGTAAATCCTTGTACCGGAGAATTGTTGTCCCGGTTCTCGGAAGTGAGCAGGACACACGCGCGATCGATCTGGCGGTTGCGATCGCCGGACATTACGGAGGCTGTGACTTAACGCTGGTCTACGTCGCAGAGGTTCCACAACATCTCCCCCTCGACGCTGATCTCCCCGACGAAGTCACCAATGGAGAAGCGGTCCTCGAACGAACCGCGGAATACGCTCAGTCCGGTACCGATACCCGCTGGCAACGGATTACGACCGAACTGCTCCAGGCCCGCTCCGCATCCGCCGCGATCGTCGACGAGGCGATCGAACGGGGTGCCGATGCCGTCGTGCTGGCAGTCGAGAATCATCGCGAGCATGGCGTTATCACCCAGGGAGAAACGGTCCCGTACGTGCTGAAGAATGCGCCGTGCGATGTCGTCTTGGTGCGCTCGCTCGCCGAGGATGGTGAAATCTAATGCGCATACTCATCGTCGGCTGCGGCCGGGTCGGCGGCTTGCTCGCCGGACGGCTCGTTGAGACCGGCAACGACGTCTCGATCGTCGATGCCAATTCGCGGTCATTCCGCCGCTTGCCGGAGAAATTCCCCGGGCGAGTCGTGCTCGGCACCGGTATCGACGAAGACGTCTTGCGCACGGCGGGTATCGAACAGGCAAACGTCTTTGTTGCGGTCACCCAGGATGACAACACAAATATTATGTCGGCACAGATCGCCCGCAACGTCTTCGGCATTGATCACGTCATTCTGCGCATCTACGATCAGGCACGCGCCGCGGTCTACCGCCAACTCGGTCTCACAGTGATCTGCCCCACCACGACGGTGGCCGGCATGATCGAAGAGGAAGTGCTGCGCTCGACAACCGCCGCGCTACGAAGCTCGTAGGAGCAGGAGCCAATTCGATGTACATCATTCTGGTCGGTGGCGGGAAGGTCGGCTACTACCTTACGAAGACGCTGATCAATGAGGGCTATGAGGTCTTCCTTATCGAGAAAAACCCGATCAAGTGTCACACGTACAGCGAGCGCTTCGGCTCGGTCATCATGCAGGGCGACGGCGCCGAAGCTGCCACGCTGGCGGCAGCGGGCGCGGCGCGCGCCGACGTCGTCATCGCGGTGACGGGCGAGGACGAAGATAACCTCGTCATCTGCCAGATGGCGAAGGAGAAATTCCACGTCGGGCGGACAATCGCTCGCGTCAATAATCCGAAGAACGAAGAGTTGTTCCGCCGCCTTGGTATCGACGTCACGGTCAGCCAGACAAACGTGATTCTCAGCCTGATCGAGCAGCAGATCCCCAATCTGCCGTTCGTCCACCTGATGAGCCTGCGCCACGCCGATCTGGCGATCGTCGAAGCCAGAGTGGCCGAGCACTCGCCAATCCTCGATCAACCAATCGAGCGCATTCAGTTCCCGCCCGAGGTGATCGTCACCGCCATTCTCCGTAAAGGCGGCCTGATCATCCCGACCGGGCAAACCGTTATCCGCTCCGGGGACGAACTCATCTGCGTCACCAAACGCGAACGCGAAGAAGCGCTGCAAGATTTGCTGGGGATTTAGGGCGATCAGCGAAGAGCCCTCACCCCTGGCCGGTCCCACCCACTGACTCCCTCGCCGCGGGAGGGAGAACCCTCTCCCGTCTCGAACGGAAGAAGGGGGTCTTGGGACGAGCGTGATCGTGATCCATACCGTTGAACTGCGGTTAAACAGGTTGGAACGCACACCCCGTCACATAAAACGCCCCTCTCCCAGAATTGGGAGAGGGGACGGGGTGAGGGCCGTTTCCTCGTTGTCGGGCTTTCGACCTACGGGTAGATCCCGCGAACGCGGGTGGAGTCGGCGACGCGCTTGATCGCGCCGGCCAGAGCCGCGGTGCGCATGTGTACATGGTACTGCTGCGCGGTCGCGTTCACCGCATCGAATGCATCAACCATGATCCGCTTCAGGCGGCTATTGACCTCTTCTTCGGTCCAGTAGAACGACTGCATTCCCTGTACCCATTCAAAGTAGGAAACGGTCACTCCACCGGCGTTGGCGAGAATGTCGGGAAGGACGACGATGCCACGGTCGTAGAGGATGCGATCCGCCTCCGGGGTCGTTGGGCCGTTCGCCGCTTCGGCGATCAGCTTCGCCTTGATATTCGAGGCATTCGCCTCGGTCAGCTGCTCTTCGAGCGCGGCCGGGATGAGAATGTCGCAGTCCAGCTCCAACAGCTGGCCGTTGTTGACCTCTTCAGAGCCGGGGAAGCCGACGACTGACTCGTTGTGCTTCTTGTGATCGAGGACCGCCGGGATATCGAGACCGTTCGGATTGTAGATGCCGCCATGGGAATCGCTCACCCCGACGATCATGCAGCCCATTCCGTGCAAAATCGCTGCAGCGGTCGACCCGGCGTTACCGAATCCCTGGACGACGATGCGCGCGTTGAGCAGGTCGATGTTGTGCGTTTTGCAGGCTTCTTCGATCACGAAAACGCAGCCACGACCGGTCGCTTCGGCACGCCCTTGCGAGCCGCCGAGCAAGATCGGCTTGCCGGTGACAGCCGCCGGAACCGGAACGCCGCGATTGACGATCGTGCTGTAGGTATCGAGGATCCAGGCCATGATCTGTGGATTCGTATTGACGTCCGGCGCCGGGATATCGCGCTGCGGGCCGATGATCGGTTCGATTTCGGTCGTGTAGCGACGCGTAAGGTTCTGTACTTCTCCCTGCGAGAGCAGCTTCGGGTTGACCGCGACGCCGCCCTTGCCGCCACCATACGGCAAACCCGCCACCGCGCACTTCCAGGTCATCCACATCGCCAGCGCCTTGACCTCGTCGATCGTGACGTCCTGGTGGAAGCGGATGCCACCCTTGGCTGGTCCAGGCCCGATGTTGTGCTGCACGCGATGACCGGTGAAGACGCGAATCGATCCGTCGTCCATTTCGACTGGGAAGTTCACCGTAAGTTGGCGCTTGCAGACGCTGAGCATGCTGCGCATATCGTCATCGAGGCCGATGACGTCGGCTGCGATATGGAATTGCTCTACGGCGATATCAAACAGGCTCTGCTGATGCTTGTCCCGCGTCGGGCTCTCTACTACTGCCATTGCGGACTTCCTCCAACTACTGACATGAGTTGGTGGGCGACTGGGCAATTCGTTGCCGGGCAGATTCGAACGGTCTCCTCCAACTCAGAAAGAAAAAGGAGGCCGTGTGCGCACGTCCTCCTCCGACTAACTGGTCTTTCGTTCTTGTAACGCCTCGATCAGGAGTTGCCTGACGACGGCGGGGTTTGCGGTACCCCCCATCTGCCTCATTATCTGTCCGATCAGGAATCCGATCGCGTTCTTCTTGCCGTCCAGATAATCGGCAACCGCGGACGGGTTTTGATCGAGCGCTGCGTGAACGACCACGTCTAACTGAGCGGCATCGCTCACCTGGGAGAGCCCACGGTCCGCGACAATCTGCTCCGGATCGGAGCCGGTTTCGTGAACCAGAATCAAGACTTCCTTCGCCGTTCGCGCATTGATCTTCCCGCTCTCGACGAGCGTCACCAACTGTGACAACTGACGGGGCGCGACGTGGATCTGGTCAAGATCGACGCCTCGCTCACGCATGAGTGCGAACATTTCGCCGGTGACCCAGTTCGAAAGCTGGCGTGCGTACTGAGCGTTCTGGTCTGCCGCGGCCTCAAAATAATCCGCGACGGTTCGCTCTGTCGTCAGCAGCTGCGCCTCTGCCTGGCCCAGGTCATACTGACGCTGGAAACGCTCGATCCGCGCACGCGGAAGCTCGGGCATTCGCTGGCGCAGATCGTCAATTTCCGCGTCACGAAGCGCGAGCGGCGGCAAGTCCGGTTCGGGGAAGTACCGGTAGTCGTGCGCGAACTCCTTCGTTCGCTGCGAAACCGTGACTGCACGGTCCTCGACCCACCCCCGGGTCTCCTGCTCAATTCGTTCTCCGTTCCGCAGCGCTTCACGTTGACGTTCTACTTCGTACGCCAGCGCGCGCTCGACTGAACGGAAGCTGTTCATGTTCTTGATTTCGACTTTGGCCCCAACCACGGCACCATCGATACTCCGCTGCGAGATATTCGCATCGCAGCGGAAAGCGCCTTCCTCCATATTGGCCG
>CALAGB010000330.1 GCA_937891245.1 uncultured Thermomicrobiales bacterium
CCGCCATTCGGGGTTGGCGCGCAGCCGTTCGCCGGCCTGCTCCTCTTGGAAGAGCACGAAAGCCAGGAAGACCGCGGCTTCCACCGGCAACGTGAGATTCGCGATGCGCTTGTGTACCTGTCCTTCGAGGATGCCGAAATCGCGCAGCGTCGCCAGCACACCCTGACTGACCCGCTCGACCGTCTCGTCATTCCACGGACGCGTCGTCTGGCCCTCTGCCACCCACGTTCGAATCGTGCGCTGAACCTCCGCGATCGGCAGATCGTAGAAGCCGGACTCATGACGCGGCGCGAGAACCTCGGTCACCACATCGTGCAATAACCGATCGTTTCGCGCTGTGTAGAAATAGAGCAAGCGATCAAGCGTTTGTGAGTGACCCGGCGCGCTGGCGAAGACGGCCAGCGCCTCGCCTACCCCCGGCCGACTGAAATAACGCTGCCGGAAGATCCTGAGAATATCGTTCACCCGCGCTCGCGAGGCCTTGGCAAAGATATTCTCATTGCGCGCTCTGGCGAGATTCTCTTCAGCACTGAGTGCGAAATCCCAGGACTGCAGCAACACCCGCGTGTCCGCGATCAACGCGCTCGCCTTGATGATACGGCTGCTATACGGCGCCGTCGTCATACGCTCCGGCTCGATCCCATCCTGATGAACGGAAAAACCGGCTTCTCCCGGTCGCCAGCAACGTAGCCCGAGGCCAGAATCCGCGCTTGCTCAACCAGAGGCATCTCCTCATCGACGACAATCTCCATCGCCGATCGATCGTCCTTCGCCAAGTGCTCGGGATCGCCCGTGATTATTCGATCGCTGAGCGCCGTGAGGAGATCGGAGATCGACTCCATTCGATTCGGCATCGGCAATTCACACGTCTTTAGCGCTTGCGCGATGTCGAACTCGACGACATCGCCAAAATTAAAGAGATGCATGCACTCGTTGCCATGCGGCATCGCGGCATCATGGCGCACACGGGCAGCTTTCAATGCAAGTCGCAGCGCGGCTCGTTCGGGCTTCCGCCCAAACAGCCTCGCAGTCAGATCGAGACCCTCAGCCGTCAGAGAATTGTCGTTCCACCAGCGGAGCGAGTCAGGCTGCGCCGCCCGCGCGATCAGCAATCGTAACCCAAGAATCTCAGTAATCGTCGCTGAATCCAATGTTTCCTGATCTTCCCGCCCGATCGCATTCCACCCGGCGCCCGTGGCGCGCAGGCGCGGCATCTTGAATTGAATATCGAATAGAGGAAGATGTCATCGTTGCGGTGTGAGTGTAGTGCGAACAGACCCTTCTGGCAACGGAAAGAGGTACCGAACAAGGGTTTCGCAAATCACTCGATGGCTATGACGACGTCAAGGACAC
>CALAGB010000331.1 GCA_937891245.1 uncultured Thermomicrobiales bacterium
ATGAATGAGGAATCCGCCGGGCTATGCCTGGCGGACGTGGATTGATCTAACGGTGATAAGCGAGTGGGGAATTCGAGAGAAAGGACCATTATGGCGTTCGGTAGTTACAAACTCCTGCGATTGAGAGAGTGTTGCTGCTGCGATGTGTAGTGCGTCCAGAGCGTTGAGACCGAACTGGCAGCCAATGTCATACGCGCGTTGAAAGAGGTCCGGAGAGTAACCAACCCAGGTAGTCGTAGACAGAAAGAATCTCTCATAATACGCAGTCTCTTCTGGGCGCCGGAAGAAAGTTGGTTTCGTCATTATCTCAAGCCGGATGAAATCACTCGAAATAAAGATACGGTTCGGATCGTCGAGAATCGTGAAGGCACGTCGAAACATCTCACCGCTCGCTCGAAATCCAGCGATCAACACGCCCGAATCGAGAAAGGTTCTGATAGTCGAGGTGCTGCGTGACATTTACGGGAAGACTCGCCGCTGTTCTTCGCGCTCTTTTTCAATTTCCTCCCAACTGAGCAGCGGGATACCGGCGGCGATCCCCGCACGTCGCAATTCAAGAAGTTGCGCGCCGAGGCGGGTTCGGGGGCGTATGTCGTCGATCGTGGCGTTCGCGGCAATAGCGTCGGCGTCCGCTCGCCGTTCATCTGATTCGGTGTTGTCCTGTGCGTTCATGACAGCCTCCGATGACCGTTTGATTGGGATGAACAGAATCGATTAACCGTTGCGTCCGAAGGATGCACAGAAGTATGCCACGACGTCGGGGTTTCTTGAGATGGGTGTTTGCCCGAAGAACCCGCATCCTGTCGCCACGGTGGTGGGTGCGTTGTGTTGGGTTGTGGCGACAGGCGCCGGATGCGGGCCGGGAGTGTCGGGGGTTCGCTTAGTCGTGCCAGTCGATGGCGTCGAAGGTGAAGCCTTCGAGTGTCTGCACGCCTTCAAGCAGCATCGGGACGCCACGGAAGGGATAGAGTCGACGATGATTGAGGCGGACCTGGCCCTTGTACTCAGTACCGTCCTGCGTCACCATATTGACGTCGCGGAGCGTGCCGAACTTGTCCGGACGGATGGCCGCCATGTGACGCGGGTTGGTCGGGTTGACTTCCAGACGCCAGCGCTCGTCGGCATCGACCCACAGCATGGCTCGGTCGAAATCGATCGTCTCATCATCAAGAACCAGCGTCGAAAGGGGGATGCGTCCGAACATGATCTCTCCTCTGTCTGTTGCCTGTCCCCTGTCTTCGGTCCGGCCTATGACCTGGGTACCGTCCGAAGCATGACTCCTAGCAAAAAGGTACTAGTGCGCTGATCCTGCCTCAACGGCCGATCGTACTTTGACGTGACGCCATTGGTACCGTCTGCCGCTTGCCGTTGGCCGCCGGGATCGCTAGCATGGTGCGGTTAGTCTTGAGAAACCGGGAGGATGACAAGAGATGCGTATCGCGATCGGTGGGATCAGCCACGAGACGAACACGTTTTGCACCGGCCTGTCGACGGTCGAGAATTTCAAGCAGGGTGAGTGGTCCGAGGGCGAAGAGATCATCCGTGTGCATACCGGAGTGCGGGATTACGAAGGCGGCATTCTGGAAGCAGCCGAGCGGCTCAATATCGAGGTCGCGCCGACGTTCGCCGCGCAGGCGCAGCCATCGGGCACGATTTCGCGCGAAGCGTATGACCTGCTGAGCGGGCAGCTGCTCGCTGGACTGCGTTCGGCCGGCAAGGTCGATGGCTACTGCCTGTCGCTGCATGGTGCCGGCGTGGCCGAGGGGATCGACGACCTGGAAGGGACGCTGCTGGCCGAGATTCGCGAACTGGCCGGGCCGGATCTGCCGATTGTCGTCACGCTCGATCTGCACGGCAATCTGACGCAGGCGATGCTCGACAATGCGACCGCCCTACTCGGCGTCCATCTCTATCCGCACAGCGACATGTATGAGCGCGGCCAGGAGGCGGTTGAACTGTTACAGAAGATCGTGCGTGGCGAATCGCGGCCCACCATGCATCTGACCCGCCTGCCGATGATGACCCCGACGACGACGACGAACTTCGGCGCGGCGGCCGAGATCAACGAACTCTGCTGGGAGTGGGAGAAGCAGCCGAACGTCATCGACTGCGCCTTCTTCCACGGCTTCGCCACGACCGACATCCCCTATCCAACGGTTGGCGTGATCGTGACAACCGAGAACGACCCGGAACTGGCCGAGCACATCAGTATGGAAGTCGCGCGACAGGTCTGGGAGCGGCGCGAGGGCTTTCGCCCGAGTCTTAACCCGCCGGAGGAGGCGATTCGTCAGGCGCTGGCGACCGAAGGCCGCCCGGTCATCATCAATGAGACGTCGGACAATCCCGGCGGCGGCGCGCCCTGTGATGCGACGCACCTGCTGCGCGCCATGCTTGACGCGGGGCTGACCGACGCCTGTATGGGCTTCATCTACGACCCGGAGACGGCCGCCCAGGCGCACGAAGCGGGTACCGGCGCCACCATCCAGGTACGGCTCGGTGGCAAGCACGAGCCGCTGCACGGCGAGCCGATCGAGGCCGAGGCGTACGTCAAGTGCCTGACCGACGGCCAATTCATCCAGCAGTCGCCGATGGGCCACGGCCGCCAGGTCGATCTCGGCCCGATGGCACGGCTCATCATCGACGGCATCGACGTGCTCGTCTCGTCGGTGCGCACGCAGACGCTGGACGCCGAGGTCTTCCTGCTGCACGGCATCGACGTCATGCGCTACAAGATCGTGGCGATCAAGTCGAGCAATCACTTCCGGGCCGGCTTCGAGCCGATCGCGCACAAGATCATCCGCGCCGACACGCCCGGCCTCGTCTCAGTCGACCTGACGACCTTCCCCTTCAAGCGCATCGCCCACCCGATCTGGCCGCTGGACGATCCAAGCTGGCCGTAGAGTAGAGGCGGGTAACTCGCGTAGAGACGCCGAGATTAATGAATTCGGGGCGGCCCCGGCGGCCGCCCCGTCCGGATCACTCCCCCAGAAAATCGAGCACGATCCGGTTGAATTCCTCGGTGCGTTCGAGGTGGGGCAGGTGGCCGACGTCGGCGAATTCGGCGAGGCGAGCGCCGGAGATCGCGTCGGCGATGCGGCGTCCGGCGCTGAGCGGGATCGTCGGGTCGACGGTGCCGTGGATGACGAGGGTCGGGGCGGTGATCTGTGGCAGCGCGGCCCGGGCATCGTGTGACATGAAGGCCGAATCGGACTGGCGCGTCATCGCTTCGAAGCTCATGCGGTTGCCGCGTGCCGTTTCGGCAATGGCGGTGAGCTGCTCACGGCGCGTATCGAAGTAGCCGGGTCCGGTCATGGCCCCGTAGCGCTGGAAGGTGCGCTCGACCGGATCATCGATCCAGCGCTCGCGATTGTACGTTGGGGCCGGGCGGCCGAGCACGCCTCCTGCCAATGCGGATGTGCTGACCAGGATCAACTTATCGAGCCGGTCGGGATGACGCTCCGCGAACGCGAGCGCGATGTAACCACCCATCGAATGCCCCAATACGCTCGCGCGCTCGACCTTGAGGGCGTCGAGCAGTCCGGCGAGATCATCCGCCATATCGGCAACGGCATAGGTGACTGGCTCCGGGTCGCTCTCTCCGGCATCGCGGTTATCCATGGTGATGACGCGATAATGCGGCGCGAAGGCCTCAATCTGCCATTTCCAGATCGGGCGCGACGCCATGAAGCCTTGCAGCAGGACGAGCGCGGGGTGGTCGCCGCCGCTGTCGTCGTAATAGACGTGTCGACCCGCTACCTCAACTGCAGCCATGCCCGATCCTTTCCTTCCAATGAAACGTTGAGGTCAATCAATGAACGATGTGGCGCTCGACGCCCGCCCGGGAATAAATGCCCGGGCTAAAAAGACGAAACCCACTGAAGGGGTTGATTTTATCGCGCACGTACGCATGTTCAGTCCCTTTAATGGACTTCGTCTAGGGGCCCTGGGTTTTGAACCCAGGACGAGGGACGAGTGCCGCCGAGGTTGATCGATTGCCACACCGTTGCCCGATATTGGTATCGCCGTGTGCATCATAGTGCCTCGGATCGCGTCGCGCGAGATCGAATGCACTGGCGGCTCCCGTTCGGGGCCGATTCACCGTAAGATAGCCGAACGGGGAAGTGCGAACGTGTGTTGCGGCAGGGAGGCGCGGTTGACTATCGAGATTGGCTTCGACAATCAGGTTGTACTCGTGACCGGTGGTGCGACCGGGCTTGGCTTTGCCATCGCGACCGCCTTGGGCCGGGCTGGGGCGCGCCTCGCGCTGAACGATCGCAGCGTCGAGCGGGCGATCGCGGCGTGCGAGCAACTACGAGGCATCGGTGTCGACTGCCGGCCGTTTGCCGCTGATGTGCGGGATGGGCGTGCGGTGGTGAGCATGATCGATCAGATCGAGTGGCAGCTGGGACCGGTCGATGTCGCGGTCGCCAACGCCGGAGTCTATCCGGTTTCCTCGTTTCTTGAGATGAGCGAAGACGAGTGGGATCGCGTGATCGATACGAATCTGAAGGGCGCGTTTCTTACCTGTCAGGCGGTGGCGCGGCAGATGGTGCGACACGAGCGGCCCGGCACGCTCATCACGCTCGCGTCCGGCGCCGCCAATCACGCGATCTGGGGCTGGTCGCACTATTGCGCCTCCAAGGCCGGGGTGGTGCTGCTGACGAAAACGATGGCGCTGGAACTGGCCGAGTATGGCATCCGCGCCAACGCTGTGCTTCCCGGCTTTATTGACGTCGATGAGGGCGGCGCGCCGCTCAGCCAGGAGTATAAGGAACGTGCCCGCGCCGGTATTCCACTCGGTCTTGGCAAGCCGGAGGATATCGCCAACGCGGTCGTGCTGCTCGCCTCGCCACTCGCGGGCTTCGTGACCGGCACGACGCTGGTCGTCGATGGCGGGAGCAGCGCGGGCAAGGTCGGGTTGAAGCCGGTCGACGCTTGAGGATTGGAGGGGTGGGTGCATGGCAGGAAGACTCTCCGGTAAACGCGCCATCGTGACCGGCGCCGGTCGCGGTATCGGCCAGGCGATGGCGCGCGCCTTTCTCGATGAGGGCGCGTTCGTGCTCATCAACGACATCGACGCTTCGCTGCTCGCGGACAGCGTCAACGCGCTGGGAGCGCCGACCGATCGGCTGGTTTCAGTGATCGGCGATGTCGCCAATCCGAGCGACGTTCAGCGTATGGTGGCGCAGGCCGGACGCTCGTTCAGCGGAGTCGATGTGCTCGTCAATAACGCTGGGATCGGCGGTGTCGGGAAGACGCTGCTCGAACTGTCGCTCAGCGATTGGGATCTGATGCTCCGGGTCGATTTGACCAGCGTCTTTATCTGTTGCCAGGCGGTGGCACCGCTGATGAGCGAGCAGGGGCGCGGCA
This sequence comes from uncultured Thermomicrobiales bacterium, assembly GCA_937891245.1. GTDB lineage: Bacteria > Chloroflexota > Chloroflexia > Thermomicrobiales > Thermomicrobiaceae > CALAGB01. The sequence continues at coordinate 5,371 of CALAGB010000331.1, forward strand.
GTATCATCAACCTGTCATCGATCACCGGTGTCGAGGGGACGGCGGGTAGCGTGCCGTACGCGGCCGCGAAGGCGGGCGTCATCGGCTTGACCAAGTCGCTGGCGAAGGAGTTGGCCGGGCAGCGCATCAATGTGAATGCGATCGCGCCCGGTCTGATCGACAGCGAGATGTCGCGCGCGCGTGGACAGG
>CALAGB010000332.1 GCA_937891245.1 uncultured Thermomicrobiales bacterium
GGTCGCGGAAGCGGTGTGGGGCTGCGTGGGTGGAATCGCCTTCCCGATGGCCACACGAGAGGTCATCGCGGCCGGCCAGGATACGCTGCGCAACCAGATGCACGCATGGTACGGGATCGGTATGCCACTCCTTTTCGCACTGGCCATCGGCTTCGGGTCCGGTCAGCTCGGCAAGCGGTTTCGGTACTTCTCGTATTCGATCATCCTCGTCATGCTCGTGTTCGGATTCATGATGGGGATGCAAACAGGTGCGATGACGGCGAACGAGCCGACTCCCTGGATGGGGCTCGAGGAGCGCATGACCGGCTACGCCCCCATGCTCTGGTTCGTGGTGCTGGCGGGCGGCCTCATGCGTCGTGAAACCGCCAAGGCTTCGGTACAACCCGGGTCGTCCGCGGCAACGCCTTTGGCGATGGGGCATGGACGTGGTAAGTCGCCGGCCTGAGTTGGCTGCGGCGGCCTCGTAACGGCGCGAGTTGGAATTGAGTAACCGCGACGAAGGAGCACCAGCAATGGTCGGACTGCCCCAAACGCTGCGTCGCGCCGTCGAGCCTCACCCTCGGGTGGGCAAGATTCTCGCCGGCTGCGGCCTCGTTTCGTCTGTCTGGTATATCGCCTCGGACATCATCGGGACCCTCCGCTACCCCGGATACAGCTGGTTGGATCAAGAGTTCAGCGAGTTGACCGCGCAGGGGTCTCCGGTCAGACCTTTGATGGTTGTGTTGAATGAGTTTCCATACACCGTGCTTATGCCGGCCCTTTCGGTGGGACTCTGGAACGCAGCTGGTCCGAAAAGGCGCGCCGCGCGCGTCGCAGCCACCGGGCTGGCAGGGTACGCCGTCATCGGCTTTGCAGCAGGAACGCTCACTCCGATGGCCACACGTGAGGCGATGGCCGCCAGCCGGGACACGCTTCGCAACGCTTTCCATGGACCACTGACGATGGTGATGGACCTCTCGCTGATAGCGGGCATGGCCCTCGCGAGTCAGCTCTTCGGTAAGCGATTCCGTTACTACTCATATGGAACCATCGCCATCCTCCTCGCCTTCGGCATCTTGACCGCCCTCCAGATTCCCCAGATGCAGGCAAATCAGCCGACAGCCTGGATGGGGCTGGAGGAGCGCGTCAACATCTACGCCACCATGCTGTGGATAGGGGTGCTGGCCGTTGGGCTCTTGCGTGCTGAGGCTGTCAGCGCCCCGCGACGACCGGAGAAACCGGTGGTGGCCCAGTAAGCGATACAGAGTCTATCGCGGATGAAATGAACGAGTCTTGGAGGGGACGATGAACGAACAAGCTCCATTGCCACATCGAGTCGCGGCGCTGGCAGAGGTGCGATGTATTGCCAGCACTGTGAGTCTGCTGGCGCGCCGTCGCATCCACCTGCCGAGGACACACGTCCGTATGCGGCTGCGTTTCGCAGATCAGACGACCGCCCCTGTCTACCGGGAGACCGTTGTCGACGGGGTGTCGGTCGAACCCTGTGTCCTTCTGGTGGAGTTCAAGCTGCGGGCCGTACGCGGCTGGGGGCATACCCTCTTCCGCTGGGAGAGCCTGCTCAACACCCCGCTATTCGTGGGCTTCCCGGGTTTCGTGTCGAAGCTCTGGATGGCGAACGACGAGCATGGAGTCTATCGGGGACTCTACGAATGGGATGGTCCCGACCGTGCCGAGTTCTACGCTCGCTCGCTCTGGCGGGTGCTGGAACTCGTCTCGGTGCCCGGCTCGATTCACTATCACGTCTTGCCCGGTCTGCGCCGTGACGAACTGCTCGCCGCTCCAGACCGGATCGGCGAAACACCCGGCGCACAAGCGGCATGGTGGCGGTTGGTGGAGTTTGCATGACTCAGGCGACCGAGGTGATAGTGGTTGGAGCCGGCCCGACTGGCCTCACGTTGGCGCTCCAGGCGCACGACCACGGCGCCCGGGTACGGATCGTCGAGCAGCGGTCCCAGGCGTTCCGGCCGTCCCGGGCTCTCATCCTGCACCCCCGCACGCTCGAGGTATTGCGTCCCCTTGGGGTGACTGATGCGTTATTGGCGCAGGCCGCTCGTTCCGCTGAGTTCCATCTGCACCTGGGTTCCCGCGTGATTCGAGTACGGCTACCTGAGTTTGCCCTGCCGGACACCGCTTTCCCGCATTTCTCGTTGGTGCGCCAGATGGACGTTGAGGACGTGCTCATTCAGGCGCTCGAGGAACGAGGAGTCGCGGTGGAATGGGGTACCGAGTTGGTCGAGGTTGTAGACGAAGCGATGCGCGCCCGCATCACACTTCGGTCACTGGCCGGGTCTGAGCAGACGCACTGCGATGTCTTGGCGGGATGTGACGGGCCAGAGAGCACCGTGCGGCGCGCTGCCGGTATTGGCTGGCACGGCGGGCCGTACCGCGAGGAGGTGGTGCTCGCCGACGTCGAGCTCGCGACTGATGTTGCCGCAGGAGTCTCCCACATCGTCGTGGGGCGCCACGGGCTGCTGTTCGTCTTTGCGCTTGGCGAGCGCGCGACTTGGCGACTTCTGGCGACGCGGCCGTCAGGCGCGGACGTGCTGCCGTTCGGACAGCCCGGCCCTCCTGTCCTCGATGGCGAGCTGCAAGCGCTCCTGGATGATGCGGGCTTGGATGCGCGGGTCACGTATTCCGCATGGTCCGCGCGCTATCGGCTACAGCATCGCCTCGCGTCGCGATTTCGCCAGGGCCGATTGTTCCTTGCCGGCGACGCCGCCCACGCCACATCGCCCGCCGGCGGTCAGGGAATGAACGCCGGCATCCAGGATGCCGCCAACCTGGGCTGGAAGCTTGCCTTCGCAGCGGCATCCAGCGATCGCGCATCGCTGCTCGACTCATATGACCTTGAACGCCGGCCGGTAGCCCGCCAGTTGCTCGCTCTTACTCGCCTCCTGTTCTGGGCCGAAGCCAGCATCGGACCGCTGCCAAGGTTGGTCCGGGGGGTTCTGGCGCCGCTCAGTGCTCCGGCGGTGCCGTTCCTCCTCGAACGTCGCCGCCTGGTAGCCGAGGCTATTCGCTTGCTCTCCCAGCTGCGGGTGTCGTATCCGACGAGCCCGCTGTCGGAGGAGGGAGATCTGCGCTCGCGCGGAGGTCCGCATACCGGGCAACGTCTTCCCGATGCGACCGTCACCGTCGATGGACGTCAGATGCGGCTGCATGCCTTGCTCGCCCAGCCAGGCATTCACGTTTTGCTCGGGCGAGACGCGACTTCAGTGGAGCAGCAGCGCTTCGGTCCGCTGGTAACAGTCCACCGACTCACCAGTATGCCCGGAACGGGTCTGGTTGCGATCCGCCCGGATGGCTATATCGGCTTTCGTAGCCGCAGCGTCGATCATGCGCAGCTTGATGCCTGGCTTGCGCGTATCGGCGCAGGGACGCCGGCAGCCGCCCCGATCCCGCAAAGTCCAGCCGACGGTTGACGAGCGAAGTGTTCGCGAGGGTACATCTCCGGCCTAGGTCAGAGGTCGTGGCTTTCCATCGACAATACCAAGACGCAGTGATGGGCGCCGCCGCGCTGTGAGAACCTTCGTATTTCACCATCCCGAGCATCCCAATAACCGCCACGCGCGAATTCGCAAACGTGTACCAACTCCCGCGAGTGGGAGTTGGCTCGCGTGACGCCACCGGAGACTTGGATACAGTAACAGGCGGCCCGAGATCGTTCTCGGGCCGCCTGTCCTCTCCTGCCAGCATTGGAGATCAGTTATGGATCCAAACGACGGTGCCATATGGCGCCCAGTTGTACATCCAACCGGCCGCGTCGGTCGGCAAGTTCACGCAGCCGTGGCTCATCACGTGGCCGAAGTTGTGATGCCAATACGTGCCGTGAATCGCATACCCGTCGTAGAAGTACATGACGTAGGGCACGTCGGGCAGGTAGTAGTAGTCGCTCGTTCCGGCCGTCCCTCCCGTCATGTCGTCGTAGCGGAGCTTCGCGGCGATCTGGAAGCGTCCGGTCGGCGTCTCGTGTCCGGGCACGCCGGTCGAGACGTAACTGCCGAAGACAAGTTGGCTATGTTCCCAGGCCCGGATGTATTGCTCTCCCAGGTCGACCTCGATCCACTTGTTCTGATCGATCGGTGCACCGGCCGGCGGGGTGCGCACATCCGCTGGACCGGGCGGCGCTGGCACATACCAGAGCCCAGGGCTATACGTCGGCACGGTCGCTGATTGGGGCACTGGCCCGCGGCTGACCCCTGCGGTCTGCGCCGCGTTGCTCCCAAGCAGGCCCAACTGCACCTTGTACGCGTCCGGGTTCGCTGGATGGAACTCAAAACGCGCGCGCTCGAAGTACTGCACCGTCAATCCATTCTCGGTGAACTCTTCGCTGATGGGATAACCAAAGATCGGCAGGCCGCCGTTCGCATTCCAGTAGTCCTGGAAGCCAAAGCAGAGCCGGTGGCCGGTCTGCGGATAGAAGGTGCAGTTGGCGTCGGTCGCCGCCTGCACCGGTTTGAACGGTAGTTCGCTCGCGCGGCTCGCCGTTTGCTCGGCACCGAGCCGGCGAAGTTGAACGCGCCAACCTGGCGCTGCGTCGGGGTGCCACTCGAACACGGCGCGCTCGAAGTACTGCACCGTGAGCCCCGTCACCGGATCCGTCATCTCCTCGGTAATCGGGTAGCCAAACACCCGAATGTCGCCGTTGTGATGCCAGTAATCGAGAAACCCATACGCGAGATTATGGCCCGTCTGCGGGAAGTAGACCCGCTCCGGCCCGACGTCGTTCGGCGCGGCAGCGCTTGCACTCTCGGGTGTGAACGCCGTTAGTGTCAGGAGAACGATGACAAGGACAAAGACGGCGCGCACACCAGGCCGCGGTTTGCCTCGCCAGGGTGAGTAGGAATTCCCAGAATCTCGATGCTTTTCATTGCGTATGCTTCTCACGGATCTCCCTCCTCTCGGTGCATTGAACGTGACGTGATCCGGTCATGTCGCTTCCAACTGTTCGGCATGTCCCTCCCCTCTCATCACTTGCGTTGAGCGAAGAGCCAGGAAAAGAAATCGGGCGTTGGGGACGGGTTCCCCATGATGGTGTAGGGCGCTAACCAGCAGCCGTGCCCGAGGTCTGAATACTCGGTGTACTTCGGGTGGCCGCCGAGCGCGCGGATCGCCGCGATCATGTCGCGCGATCCTGAGACCGGCACTACCGAGTCATCCGCGCTGTGGAATGCCCAGAGCGGCAAATTGACCAAGCGAGAGGCCTTGGAAGGATCTCCTCCCCCGGCGATTGGCGCCGCTGCCGCCCAGTAGTCCGGCCAGCGTTCAGCCGCCTCCCAGGTGCCGTAGCCGCCCATTGAGAGCCCGGTCACGTAGAGGCGAGCGGGATCGATGTCGTGGTTGACGAGCTGCAGCGTGTCGACGATCTCCTTGGTCATCCGTAGTGAGGTGTTCGGCTGCGGCGTCATGGTGTAGGAACCCTGGCTCCCCGGAACGTCGACAAAGCGTGCGGGATTGACCAGTTGCGGGATAACCACAAAGGAGGGCCAATGCTCCTGCACGTTCTCGCTGTCTTGCCCCGAAAAGCCTGTGCCGAAGACCTGCGCATACGGACTCTCGACGATTGCATTGCGATTCTCACCGGCAGATTTGTTTGCGTCGGCTCGCTCACCGCTTCCTTCGAGCAAGAGCACGAGCGGGTATTTCGTACCCGGTGTGTAGCCCTTCGGAAGGTAGAGATAGAAGGTCAATGAAAGGCCGTTCGACTCCTGGGCTTCGCAGCTAAGATATTGATCCGGTTGTCCTGGCGTGCAGCCGATCTTGAGACCGTTCAGATCCTGCAGCGGTGACGACCGAGTCCACAGGCTGGGGTCGTAGTTGGGGACATCCGCACTTGGAGCGAGCGGCGCGCGATTGACGCGGGACTGGCCGGCGGCGATATCTCCCAACAGGCCGAGCAGGATCTGATACTGTGGCTGGTTGGACGGGTGGTATTCGAAGCGGGCGCGTTCGAAATACTGAACGGTCATACCGTTTTCGGTGAACTCTTGACTGAGCGGATAGCCGAATATCCGCAGTCCGCCATGGGTTTGCCAGTAGGCGCGGAAGCCAAGGGCGAGCGTATGACCGGTCTGGGGGAAATACGTCGTGACGGCATTGTCTATCGCCGAAATGGCCTGGAAGCGGGGCTCGCCGACGCGGGAGGCAGTCTGCTCAGCGCCGAGCCGCCGGAGCTGCACCCTCCAGCCCTGAGGGGCATTGGGGTGGTATTCGAAGCTGGCACGTTCGAAGTACTGCACCGTGAACTCCGTAGCTGGGTCGCGCGTCTCCTCAGAGATGGGGTAGCCGAATATCACGATGTCGCCGTTCTGGTGCCAGTAGTCGAGAAATCCGTACGCAACGTAGTGTCCGGTCTGCGGAAAGTAGACCCGCTCCGGACCGGCATCACGTACGGTGGCGGTGCTTACTGAGCCGGGGACTCGCGCGGTTAGCGTCATGAGGGCAATGGTCAGGATAATGACGGCTTGCAGTTGATGCCGCACGCAGAACATTTCCCGTCTCCCACAACTCTTATGTCTTTCCATGGGACCGTCCCTTCGCGTGGCAGCAGATAGCGCCTGCAACTCCGCAACAGGATAGTAAGTAAGAATCGCTATCATGTACGTCACGAATCGACGCCAGGCGTTACGAATGAGCGACAATTCCGCCACTCGATCGGTATCGTGTTGCACCGGGTGCGATGGCGCATGGTCTGGCGATTGCAAGTGATGTGACGGCGGATGACGTAGTCCCATGCTGGCATGACTTTGTGACGCTCGCTCGCAGGATGGTGCATGGATGTGACGGATCGCTCGGTAGGCTTGGTTCCGAAGAGGATCCCGAGGCATCGGCCGAGGGGAAGATGCCTCTCACAAGTGACAATCTGGTTGGAGCGATCCCTCGCCCAGCACGTCGGTCTTGGGGCCGAACCGGCCGGCGCGAACCTGTCTCGGAGGGAAATCCCGATGTCGACCGTCGGAACGAGCCAGGTTGTGGTTGTTCTCACGTTCGGCACAAACGTGGTGCGCTGTGCTCAATCGGATACCGCGCGGCACCACGCACAGCAGAGAGGAGTATCCGGTGGGCCAAGTAGATGACAAGATCGCAATCGTAACGGGGGCAGCATCCGGCATCGGTCGGGCGGCTGCGCTTGCCTTTGCTCGCGAAGGAGCGAAGGTCGTCGTCTCGGACGTGACCGACGAAGGTCAAGAGACAGCCCAGCTGATCAATACGCAGGGTAGCGAGGCTGTATTCACCCAGTGCGACGTGGCAATCCCAGAACAGGTCGAGCGCTTGATTCAGACGACGGTCGACAGATTTGGGCAGGTCGACTGCGCCTTCAATAACGCCGGCATTGGCGGTCCCTCGGCAACGACGGCAGACTACTCGTTCGCCGATTGGAGCCGTGTGCTGAGCGTTAATCTGACCGGCGTCTGGCTCTGTATGAAATATGAGTTACAGGCGATGCTGCTACACGGTGGTGGCGTGATCGTCAACAATGCTTCGATTCTTGGCCTGGTCGGCTTCCGTAACGCCCCAGCGTATGTCGCCGCCAAGCATGGAGTCCTCGGAGTAACCAAGACAGCCGCGCTCGAGGTCGCCCAGGCAGGTATCCGCGTCGCGGCGGTCTGTCCCGGCTTCATCCATACGCCGATGGTGGACACGGCCTTTCACGATGATCCACAAGCCGAACAAGGCATCGCGGCGCTGCATGCGATGGGTCGCATGGGCCGTCCCGAGGAGATCGCCGATGCGGTCGTCTGGCTCTGCTCTGACGGGGCGTCGTTCGTCACAGGCCAGGCGCTGGTTATTGACGGCGGTTACACCGCGCAGTAGCTCGCCGCTAGCGTGGTGACGGGTCACGCTGATGCGTACCAACATGTCGAAGGGCGTCGTCGCTCCGCACGCCTGAACGTCGCATGGCACGCGTTCGGAGTGTCAGGAGAGCGACGCCACGCCGCTAGATATTGGGTAACCTGCACCGTCAGCGTGGCAGAGACCCTCGCGTGGACGTCGCACATCGCGAATAACCCACGTCGGCGAGTCAGGAAATACCACTCGAGCTGTACCCAGCTCAGATGCTCCCAGCGAACCTTCAAGTTACCCGTATTCGGAACTCGTCGTGACGCAGTCACGCTGAGACTTTGTCCCGCGATAGATTGCTACGTACCTGTAACGGAGCCTCCTCGGATCGCCACGCGATCGATGCGGGTCGCTCGGTAAAGTGATCCGATAGGAGGGTTGAGCGTAATGCAGAACCAGATCCTCGTTGTCGAACCGGACCCTGCGGTACGTGAGCTTCTCTCGGAGATGGTAACCGAGGTTGGCTATGCGCCAGTTCTCTGTTCGCGTGCGGCTGAAGCATGTTCCTTCGTGCATCGCATGCAAATAGCTGGGTTGATCGTAGATGTGTGGTTCAATGGCGACCACGAGGACAGCGTAGACCGGACTCGACTGCTGAGCGTCGCGGAAGAGCGTGGTCTTCCAATTATTGCCATGTCAACCACGGCTGACCCTTTCCACATGGCGCTGAACAGTGGCGAAACCTTCATCTGCCACCCCGTTGTGATGCCGTTCGATCTTGAGGTTTTCTTAGAGACGGTCCGCCAAAAGCTGGATGGCTCAACCTCCCTGCGCCGCTCGACCCTACCTCCTGAGCGTTCGGACGGTTGCGACGTCGTCGCAACCGCAGATCAATGCTGACATCGCTTCGGCAATAGCGGCGCCTGTTGCTCGCCTCGTCTCGCTGAGGGATGCAGATGAACGGCGTGCTCCCAACTAGAGATGCGGGCATGCTGGAAGTCGATCACGTGGATCCGCCGGAAACGGTCGGACTGACCACTTCCGAGGCCCAGAGCCGCTTACGTGAGTTTGGTTGGAACGAGACATCCCGCAAATCTCGATCTGCGAGACTAACACAGCTGATCCTGTTACTCGCGAATCCGCTCGTTGTCATCTTGCTGATCGCCAGCGTGGCTTCGGCTGTTCTGGGTGAGCGCGTCAGCGCGGCGATTATTGCGACAATCGTCGTTGTGAGCGTCGTGATCAACGCCGTTCAGTCTTACCGATCACAGCGTGTCACGGACGCATTGCGTAGCTCGGTCGCGCTCGTGGCCGAAGTCCGGCGTGACGGCAGATGGATCGAGATTCCGACGCGGGAGTTGGTTCCAGGTGATATTGTCCGACTGAAGGCCGGAGATTTGGTGCCGGCCGACGGCCGCCTGGTCGAGGCGAGAGACCTCCACGCGCAGGAGGCCGCGCTCACCGCAGAGTCGCTGCCCGTCGAAAAGATGGTCCCAGCAGGCAAAGATGACACACAGCGGGCGACCTCGCGCTCGCACGTCTATCTGGGAACGTCGATCATCAGTGGCACCGCGATCACTGAGGTCACGGCAACGGGCCGCAAGACCGCATTCGGCGACATTGCCGCGCGACTATCGGCTGCCCCACCGCCGACCGAGTTTGAGCGGGGATTGCGGCAGTTCGGCTACCTGATCACGCGCACCGTCATCTTTCTCTTGCTGTTTGTCTTGTTGTTCAATCTCGCTCTGCATCGTGATCCGCTGGAATCCTTCCTGTTCGCACTCGCGTTGGCCGTGGGTTTGACCCCCGAGTTCTTGCCGATGATTACCACGGTCACGCTCGGGCAAGGGGCTATGCGCCTCGGCCGGCGGAAGGTCATCGTCAAACAGCTTGCCGCGATACAGAATCTGGGCAGCATCGATGTACTGTGCAGCGATAAGACCGGTACGCTCACCAGTGGCGATATGCTTCTTGAGCAGCCGCTCGACAGCGACGGATGCGCCTCGGAATGGACCGGAACACTTGGCTATCTCAACAGCTCCTTTGAGACGGGGTTCCGCAATCCGCTTGACGCTGCCATCCTCGCCTACAACGCAACCGACGTCACCGCCTACGAAAAGGTGGACGAACTCCCCTTCGATTTCGAGCGGCGTCGGTTGTCGATCGTCGTTCGGCAGAGTGGTCGATACTTATTAATTACGAAAGGTGCGCCCGAGAGCATCCTGCCGATCTGCGCGAGTTATGAGTCTGGCGAGAGGGTGCTGCTGCTCGATGACGCGGCTCGGGCTCGGATCGACGCGACTTTTCAGACACTCAGTCGCCAGGGAAAGCGCGTGCTGGCGATCGGTTACCGTGACGTGGCCACACAGTCGAGTTACCGCGTCGCCGATGAGGTGGACCTGATATTCGCGGGTTTTCTACCGTTCACCGATCCGTTGCTGCCCGATACGCTGGCAATCGTACGAGCTCTTCAAGACGATGGAGTC
>CALAGB010000333.1 GCA_937891245.1 uncultured Thermomicrobiales bacterium
CATGTCGTCGGTCGGTAACGGGACGACCGAGACGGTGTTTTCGGCGACGTAGTCAGATGACACTCGCTGGATCGTCGTCGCCAGGATCTTGAGCGCACGTTGGTTCGCTTCGAGCTTCGCCTGCTGTTCGATCTCACGCACCTGCCGGTTCATGACATCACGCATCTCGATTTCGGCTCGTTGCACTACCTGGGTACGGGCCTCATCGAGCGTCAGCTGCGCGACACGCTCCAACTCGAGCCGGCGTTCTTCTTCCATTCGCGACAGATCCTGTCGCATCTCTTCGAGTTCACGTTCGGAGGTTTGCACCTTCCGCTCACGCCGGTCGAGCGCTTCGATGCGGCGATCGATCTGCTCCTCTTTTTGTTGGGTTCGTCGTTCGAGCCGATCAATCTCCTTGCGACGCAGCTGATTTTCACGTTCGAGCTCGTCGCGTACTTTGAGCGATTCATCCTTGGCTTCAAGGACTAATTCGCGTCGTCGTGCCTCGGCTTCGTCAATCGTGCGGCGGGCCTCTGCTTCCGATATTTTGATCTTCGAGGTCGCGCTCGAGACCAGAAAGAAGTAGGTACCGATGGCTGCAAGCAGCCCACCGACGATCAAGCCGAGGACGATGAAGGGTATGTTCCCCATCGATATGCTCCTCATTGCAAGTCGTTCAATTGTTAAGGTTCGGGAAAATAGCCGACGTACGCCTTGCCCACCCTTTCGACTGAACAAGGACGAACTGGTAGATCTTCCCTGAGATCCCCCGCATGAATCATAGTTGGCCGATTTATGCAATGTCAAGGAACCCATGAACGTACGCAGGAGAATTCATGCACATCATGCTCGTACGTTCTGAACAAACTGACAGCTGCTCCCGCTGTCATCCTCTCGGTCGTCCCCCGTTGTTATCCTGAGGGGAGGATTCACGATAATAGGCGCCGGCTTCGTGAGCCGAAGGGGGCCGGAGTGCGGGGTTGACGGTGTTCAGACGGCGCGTAACGACGGGCAATTCTGTTACGATGCGGCAAAATGGCGTATTGCGTCGAGGACGGAGGCTACGATGAGCGTTCAAGCTGGCATGGGAGCGGATCGGCTCGTGCTCAATGGTCGGATTCTGACGATCGATGCGGCGTTTCGCGTTGTCGAGGCGCTCGCCATTCGCGACGGGCGAATTCTTGCCACTGGTAGCAACGATGAAATGCGGACACTCGCCGGGCCGGGAACGATCGTCGATGATCTTGGCGGCGCGACAGTCGTGCCTGGTCTGATTGACGCCCACAACCATCTCCTGTCGACCAGTCAGGTGCTTGCGCAACTCCAGCTGTACGATTGCCGCTCGATTCCCGAAATCCTCGATCGCCTGCGCCGCCGTGCCGCGGCCGCCAAACCGGGCGAATGGATTGTCGGTAAGGGCTGGGACGAGAGCCTGCTGGCCGAGCAGCGTCATCCGACACGCTGGGAACTGGACGAGGTCAGCCCGGGCAACCCGGTCGTGCTCCATCGCGTCTGGAATAAGCTCGTCGCCAATAGCCTCGCGATTCAGGCGGCAGGCGTCACGCGCGAGACTCCCGATCCGCCCACCAACGAGATCTACGCCGGCAGCTTCGAACGCGACCCGGAGACAGGCGAACCGGCCGGGCTCTTTCGAGATCGGGCCAAAGAGCTGATCCTGCGCGCTGTTCCCGAGCCGACCCACGAACAGTTCGTCGCGGCCATCGGCAGCGGCTCACGTGCGTACAACGCGGTCGGTCTGACCGGGGTCGCGGAGCCGGGACTTGGTCCGAAGGAGTTACGCGCATATCAGTCGGCACACGAGCGCGGCGGCTTGACCGTCCGTACCGATATGCTGCTCGGTGCCTGGGGCTTTGTCCCAGCGAGTCGCGAGCCGGAACTGAAGCGCTGGATCGCCGAGATGGGTGTTTATGGCGGTTTCGGCGACGATGTCCTGCGCATCGGCGGCGTCAAGTTCATGCTCGATGGCGGCGTCGGTGATCGCACGGCTCGCATGAGCCAACCGTACGCCGCTGAACCGGAGAATTTCGGTCAATGGGCCGTCGATCCGGACGAATATCCGGAGCTCGTGCGCTGGGTGCACGATCTCGGCTTTTCGATCGACACGCACACCTGCGGCGACGCTGCGCAAGAACTGGCGGTTCGCGCCATGAGCGCCGCGCAAACGGCACAGCCCAACCGACAACTCAGCCATCGCGTTCATCATGCCTACGTGCCGTCCGAGGAGACGATTCGCTTGATGGGCCAGCACAAGATTCCGGCGCTCGTCAGCAATCCGTTCATCGTCCATCTCGGCGAAAGCTTCGTGACGAGTCTCGGCGAAGAACGGGCGGCACGCGCATTGCCGATGGCGAGTTATCTGCGGGCCGGAGTGCCGCTGGCCGGCAGTTCGGATTCGCCGATCGCCGACTTCAATCCGTGGGTCGGCATGTACGCCGCCGTCGCTCGCCGGACAGTCACCGGGCGTCAGTTCGACCTCAGCGAAGCGATCGATGTGCGGGATGCATTGCGCAGCTACACCGTTGGCGGCGCCCACGCGCTCGGGCTGGCAGCGCAACGCGGCTCGCTCGAACCGGGCAAGGTGGCCGATCTGGTGCAGCTCGATCGCGACCCGCTGGAGGTCGATGCCGCCGGTCTCCGTGATACGCACGTCGAACGAACGATGCTCGCCGGCAAATGGGTCTATGAGCAATCCGCCTGACATGCTCATGCAACGAAAAGAGGCATCATGAATCGACTTTCACAGCTCGTTCGGAATTTCGGCATCCTGCTGCTCGGCGCGGCTATTGTCGACCAGATCCGGCGCCCGGCTGACGAGCGCACCTGGACTGGAAAAATCTCGTTCTTCCCGTACGATCTGCGCCTGCCAACGTTCGATCGCTTCCTGCAACGCTATTGGAATCCGGACGACGAGCGCATCTTCACACCGCAGTTTTTCGGCGTCGGCTGGTCGATTAACCTGGCGCAAATCCTGAAACGGGCAGGTCTACTGTAGGCGATCAGATCTGGGTTGGTTGTTCAGGTTGGACGCGTGATGAACGATGATCTGGACGACGCCGATGGCGGCCAGGATCGCTCCGAGCCCGACCAGCACTTTGACGACGCCGAAGAGATCGGCCAACGCGCCGGCGAAGATGATCGGCAAGAACGCGACGCTGTTTGAGACGGTATAAAACGTCGCGTATACGCGTGCCCGAATCTCGTCCGGCGAGGCGGATTGCAGGAGGGATTGGCTCGGGACGAGCACGAGTGAATTCGCGAGACCGAGCAGCCCGGCGAAGAGGGCCGCAATGGCGATCGTCAACGTGCCGATCTGACCGGCGCGTTCCCAAACGGCCGAGCCGACGGTCGGGGTGAGCGCCAGCAGCATCAGCACCGTACCGGCACCGGTCAGCCCGAAGTCGATCGTCCACTCCGTCCCGATCCGCCCGCTCAGCCGGCCAACGAAGAGCGCGCCGAGCACGATCCCCACCCCGGCCGGTCCGAGCAGGTAGACGATGTCCTGTCGCGGCAGCAGCAGCACCCCATTGATGAACGACGGCCCGAGGGTCGCGACCAGTAGATACGAAGCCGTCGCCAGCGAGAGATAGCCGATCGCCTTCATCAAGATCGGCGAATGCAGGATAAAGACGAGCCCCTCGCGCATTTCAGCCAGCACACCACGGATCAGGCGCGCGCGGTTTTCCGTGGCACGCGGCGTGGGCGGCGTCGACGGTATGGTGAGGCTGAGTACCGTACTGAGCGCGAAAATCGCGGCAATGCCGAAAAGCACATCGTGTAGGCCGATGACCTTGATCAGGAGCGGGCCGATCGCGGCGAAACCAGCGATCTGCGAAACGGTGAACGTAAGATTGAGAAGCGCGTTCGCGTGGATATTGTCTTTGCCCGGCACCAGCAACGGCACGATCGCGCCGAGCGCCGGTCCGAAAAACTGGCCGATCGCTCCGGACGCGAAGGTGATCGAGTAGAGGACCGCGAGTGCGAAGAGCGGTCGCCACTCCGGTTGCATCAGCATGAATCCGATCACCGCGACTCCTCGCAGCGCGTTGGTGATGACGAGCACGGTCCGCTTGTTCGAGCGATCGACGATGACGCCGGCAGGTGGACTGAAAAAGAGCGCTGGGACGCTGAAGCTGAGCACGGTCAGCCCAATGGCCGTATTCGCCTGCGCGATCTCATAGCGGTCAACAATGACCTGCACCAGGATGAGCAAGGCAAAGTTGGTCATATTCTGGGCGGTCTGCGACATCGCCTGAACGAGCCAGAGCCGGAGGAAGGCGTGATTTCGCAAGACGTCGATGAATTGGCCACGCTGCGTTGATGAATGAGCGACCGTCTCGGTCATTCGACGGATACGTTCGCTTCTTGAAAATCGGGGCCGCGGGAGACAAACGACTTGAGGCGTTTCTCAACGGTTCGTCGTGGCAGCAGCACCCGGCGGCCACAACCGAGGCAACGTAAACCGATATCCGCGCCGAGCCGCACCACTACCCAATCGGTTGACCCGCAAGGATGGGGTTTACGCAGGCGCACGACATCATCAAGGACAAGTTCGAGGGGCATCTCGCCTCCAGTATTCAGGATCGCGCCGTCAATAAGTATAGCATTGGGTTGAATTCATCTCGTCGCTGCTGCTAGACTGCAGACGTCCAAATCGCTCCGTACGTTCGCGGGTGAAAGAGGTTCACATGCTCCGGCTGTCACGCGCGCTCACGCAAGTTTGCTGGCTGATCGGTTCGGTTATCGCCTGGTCGCTGGTTTACTACCTGATCGTCGTCAGAGACGTCGGCACCAGCGCATCGTTCTGGGCGCCCTGGCGGCTTATCGCCTACACCATCTTCATCCTGGCCCCGGCGATCACCTTCATGCCGATCGCGCACCGGCTGCGGTTGCCGCTCTACGATCTTGAAGCAATCGCCGGCTGGTCAACGCTGGCCTTCGTCCTGACGTTTGTCGACCCGGAGGCACAGCCGACACTGCCGATGCTCCTGGCATTGCTCATCTCGCTTGTCATCTCGCTGGCGACCATCCTTTCCCTCGTCTCGTATGCGACCGG
>CALAGB010000334.1 GCA_937891245.1 uncultured Thermomicrobiales bacterium
CGGATCGGACAGGCGTGGCCCGACCTGCGCGAGAAGATCGGAGCGAACGGCCACAGCCGGGATCACCTGGCGCCCCATATGTTCAGCGATATCTGCCAGCGCACCATCGTTGAGCCGATCGAGCAGATCGTCGATTTCACTGGACTGCGGCAACGGAGCCTGCTGTTCGTCCGCCAGCTTCATCGTCAGTTGGGCTAGCTCGCGGGGCAGGAAATAGCGTGGCACCTGGCCCGGCTCGCTCTCCAGCTCGTCCTGTTCGAGCGAGACGAACCCGATCCGCAGGAGATGCTCGATCGCACCGCGCAGATCGGGTGCAGGCAGCAAATTGAGCGCACCAATCTCGGCGACGCTGATGGCCTCGTCTCTGCCGGCGAGCCAGTTGAGGAGCGTGCGCTCGGCCGCAGGTAGTCGCTCCCAGGCGAGTGCGAAAGCCCAGGCGTCGCTCATGGTGCGATAGAGGTGGCCAGCGATAGTGAAGCGGTCGCGACCGCGGAGATCGATCTCCCACCAACGGGCGATCAGCTCCAGCTCGTAGGGCGTGCGATCGTGCAACCGGCCCAGCAAGTTGCGCATACGTACTCCGGCCATCTTCGATCGTGACGGCAGCACGATTATAACCGCATTTGCTTCGCGATTATCGTTGGGAACAGAAACCGCCGGACCTGCCCGCCCAGGGCAGATTCGGCGGTTTCGGGTGCGGTCGCCGGGGTATCATCGTTTCGGATTCAATCCCTCAGCTGGGTCGATGATCGGTGGGATACTGTTACTCGCAGAGCTGTCGTCGGAGACCGCGTTCACGCCCTCACCAGGTCCCACGATTCGCTGGGAGCCGGCGGTTGGAGCAGAACCGTTGCGCTGAACCTGGACGTCTTCTCGATTCGGTGCTGTAGTTGACGGCAGCGTTGGCGGGTTGTACTCATGGAGCAGATACCAGCCGGTGGCGGTGTCGGCGCTGGCAATACCACCTAATCGACCGCCGATTGGGACACTGTTCGCCGCCGCCGGCCCCGCAACGATCGGCGTGGTGGTGTTGTGGTTCGATTGACGCAGCGCGTCGACGCCGAACATCATAAGTGCGCCGCAGAGCGCTCCCACGAGCAAGAACCCAATCCAGCTCAATTCAACTCGGCGGAGAATTGGTCGCATCGTTGTCATGGCCATGATTCCTTTCGCCTCGGGCGCGGGCCATCGTGCAGCTGACGCCCATTCAAGTTCGAGGTCGTCGCTCTGAGCCGGAAAATTCGGTCAGTCTTCCGCGGTTGTCGGGTCGATGATGGTGGTGACCATCGCGACGCTATTCGCCGGAAGCCCGCCCTGGCGCGCGTGTTCGCGCACTGTCGCCTCGTCCGGGGCGATATAGACGCAGTAGATCTTGTTCCCGGTCACGTAGCTCTGGACCCATTGAATCCGAGGTCCCATCTCGGCGATGACGGCGCACGAGCCCTGCGCCGCGCCGCGCAACTGCTCCGCCGACAGACCGCCGACCCCCGGTATCTCGCGCTCGATCACGTACTTCGGCATAACACGCCTCCTTGTTGAGCAAACGCCTTGGTGGGCGTCTGCCGCGTCGAGTGGTCGCATGAACGCTCATGCACCATGGTTCCAGGATAGGGAGATAGCGGACGCTTGCCTTCGACCGAATGGAGGATTCACGCGGCGGCATGACGACCGCGGTATTCATCAAAATTGATGACTGGCGACGTCGAGGCGGGAATCAGCTGAGATTGTGCTCGTGGGCGAAGAGCGCAGCCGCGGTGCGATTCTCCGTCTGAGTCTTGGTGAGGATGTTCCGCACATGCGAGCGGACGGTATGCTCGCTGAGGAAGAGGCGCTCGGCGAGGTCCCGGTTGGTCAGCCCAGCAGCCACCAGTCGCAATACCTCGACCTCGCGGGGTGACAGTCCGGCAGGGTACAGCGGTGCGGAATCACGCAACGCATCAAGCCGCGCTCCCAGGGTCGCGACGCGGGCGAGAGCGGCCCCGGCATCGAGTGGCGTGCAGATCGCCCGGACTTCGTCGATGAGCGTCGCGACTTCGGTGTGGTTACCCCGGGCGAGCCGAAGTTCGGCCAGCGTCAGAAGCGTTAGGGCTCTCTCGTAGGGAGCAGCGCATGCGCCAGCGAGTCGCAGCGAAGTATTAAGATGCTGGGCGGCGGCATCGTACCGGCCCGCCTCGATCGCGAGTTCGCCGAGCAGACGCTCGGCGGCGAGTAGTGCGAGCGGCTGCCGGGGCTCACTCGCCCAGTCCCTGGCGCGCTGAGCGTGTCTGAATGCTTCATCAGAATTACGCGCCTCGCGGTAATATCGCGCCCAGAGGATTTGACCGTCCGCCCGGCCGAGAACTGCGCCACTCCATGCGAGCCATTCGTCGTACGCTGTGATCCACTCCCACGCGGTAACCAGGTCGCCCGACTCAAGTGCGGGGGTCGCGGCGAGGTATTGCATCCGGTTAAATTGCACGAAGTCACTATCACCCGGCGGCGTTTTCGGCCCACCTGGGAAGGTTTCGCTTACCAGTTGCGAGGCAAGCTCAGCGTCGCCTTGCTGGAGCGCGATGGTCGCGCGGAGCACACTCGGAAAAGGCTCGAGCGGTCGCGTCATGGCGTCGAGCACCTGCCGAGCTGCGGCCCACTCCCCCTCAAGAATGAGTAGCGGCGCACGTGCGATGCGCGATGACTGGTCAGGCGCGACGGTACCGGCCTTCGCATAGGCCGTCTCCGCTTCAGCAGCAATTCGCCGACGTCGCCTCCGCTGCGAGTTTATCCGCGACCTCAAGAAGCGCCGGCATGTGCCGAAGCCGCAGTTGATCGGCGGACGTCAGTATGCGGAGGGTTGCAACGCCAGCCTCCATGTCGCGAATACCGAGCCGACCGTGGCCAAGCTGATGGAGCAACATGCCGTGGTCGAGGAGGGAATTTCCGATGAGGATTTGATCACTTGCCTGTCGCGCGAATTCCATCGCCTCGTCAAAATGCGAAATCGCCTTAAGCGGATCGCTGAATCGGCGCAAGCGGCCGAGGCGCCAGAGCAGCCATGCCCGCTCGCCAATGGTCGTATCGCCGAGTTCCAGGATCGCGAGCGCCGCCTCGAACCGATCTCCTGCGGCAACATAGGCATAGGCGTGTTGTGCCCGATCACCGGCCTGAATCAGCCAAGGAAATGCCCGCTCGTCCCCTGCCACCTGGAAGTGATGAGCCACCGCGTCGGCATCCGGATCCGATCGCGCCGCCAACGTCTCCCCGACCGTCCGGTGCAGTCGCCGCCGGCGTGACGGCAGCATTCCCTCGTAAAGCGCCTCGCGAATCAGCGCATGGACGAAATGCGTGCGGTTCCCTTCGGCCCACTCCTCAAGCAGGCGCGCCTCTTTCGCGCGCTCCAGTGCCTCCGCCAGCGTCTCTTCCTCCGCTCCTGACACCTCCGCCCAGAGGTCGAGCGGCACCTCTTGCCCAATTACCGCCGCCACCGCCAGCAGGCTATGTGCCGCGGCGCCCAGCCGCGCCAGTCGGCCATCGATCACCTGCCGCAGCAACAGCGGGATGCGCACATCTCTGAGATCCGCCAGCACGTCGCCAGCATCGCTGGAGCGCAGCACCTGCTCCTCCGCGAGAGTGCGGAGCAGTTCTCCGAGGAAGAGGGGGTTGCCATCCGTCCGTCGGGCAAGATACGCCCCGAGGCGTGCGCTGTCCGGCGCGGGCAGCCGATAACGAGCCGTGACCAGGGCATGGACATCGTGCGCGTCCAGACGCCGGACATCGAGGCGCGTGGCCCCGGCCTCCCAGACCAGCAGTGGCAACAGGGCGTGGAGCGGGTTGTACCGGGTGAGTTCGTCGGCGCGATAAGTCGCCACCAGCAAGATCGCCTGCCCTGCCAGATCGTGCGCCAGGTTACGTAGAAGATCGAGGCTGTCGGGGTCAGCCCAATGGAGATCCTCAAGGACCAGCATCAGGGGACGCTCCGCTGCCGCCGCGGTGAAGAAGTCCGAGACCTCACGGAAGAGGGCTGCCTTACTGGCGACGGGGCCAAGCGTGCCGCGCTGGGCGAAGACGGGCGGCGGGGACGGGCGGCGATCCGCCCGCAGATACTGACCGAAGAGGCCGATCCACGGACCATACGGTGGCGTCTGGGTCAGGTCATAACATCGACCGGTCAAGACGAGCGCACCCTGTGCCTCGGCCTCACGCCCAAGCGTTTCGACGAGCGCGGTCTTGCCGATGCCCGCCTCGCCGCCGACGAGCACGAGACGGCCCTCCCCGGCGAGAGCGGCAACGAACTGCTCATGCAGTACGCCGAGTTCGCGGTCACGTCCGACCAACGTGGATGGCGGCGCCGACATTGGTGACGATGGCATCGCGCACCTCGAGTCGTGAACGGTGCTCCTACGTTCCAGGGCGGTTTCGGAAAACCATTCCGATTCAGGTCCTGAAAAGGGTGTTCGATCGCCGGGTGCCTCTTGCGGTCAGGGCTCCATTATAAGACAAGGAACAGATATCCAGTCGCTTCCGAGCGTGATCCCTCTGGGAGTTGGAGGAAAACAGCCGCGATTTTCAGGTAACCGATCACAGGATATGGCGCAACCGCACGATCCCGAAAACCGGATCGCCCTTCACGTCGCTGCATCGCTTGGATCGTTCAATGAACGAGCATCGCCTTTTCGAGCGTCAGCAGGTGGCGCTTGATATCGGTGCCGCCGGTGTAGCCGCCGAGCGATCCGTCGGAGCGCACGATACGGTGACACGGCACGATGATCGGTATCGGATTGCTCCCCAGCGCATTGCCGACGGCGCGCGTCGCCCCCGGCTCTCCGATATCCCTGGCAATCGACTTATAGGTCACAAGATGGCCAAACGGCACGCGTGCCGTGGCGTGCAGCACTCGCTGGGCAAAGGGTGACGCGGTCGAAAGATCGAGTGGCACATCGAATTCTTCGCGCTCACCGGCAAAATACTCGTCGAGCTGCCGCACAAACGGCTGGATGCTTGCCTGATCGGGAGCCGGGGCCAGATCGCTCGCCTTCCCCCAGGCGATGATCCCCTCTTCGGACTCATGGTAATGAATGGCGCACAGCCCCTGATCGGAGACGACGAGATAGAGCGGGCCGAGCGGCGATTGCATCTGGCCATAAC
>CALAGB010000335.1 GCA_937891245.1 uncultured Thermomicrobiales bacterium
AGACGGCATACGAGATTACAAGGTGACTGGAGTTCAGACGTGTGCCTTCCGATCTAACGGCCGTGCTCGATCCGCAGTTGCGCAGCCGATAGCGTCGTCCCACGGACGTACTCAACGGAGGGAATGCCATGCGACTCTATATTTTGCATCTCGGCAACTGCTACGTGGACAAAGGCGGCGTGTTGACGCCCGGCCTTGACGTCGGCACCTGGTGGACGATCCCGATTGTCGGCTATTTGATTCAGACCGACGACAACCGGAACATTCTGGTCGATACCGGCATGGATAAGGTGCATATCGAAGATCCGGACGCGAGCTTCGGTGGCACGGCGTTCGGTGAGGTCTTGAAGGTTCAGATGACCGAAGACGATTACGTCGTCAACCAGCTTGCGAAACTTGGCCTTGCTCCGGAGGATATCGATCTGCTGATCGCGACGCATTTCCACTTCGACCACGCCGGCAACACACGGGATTTCACCGCCAGCAAGATCGTTGTGCAGCGCGACTGCTATGACGACATCATGCGCCCCGATGCGCCGTACCCGCGGGCGACCTTCGATATCCCGAATCTGAAATGGGAGATCATCGACGGCGATGTTGAGATCGCGCCGCGTGTCACCCTGCTCAAGACGCCAGGTCACGTGCCTGGTCATATGTCCGTACTGCTCGATCTACCGGAGACCGGCAAGATGGTGATCGGCATCGATACGATCTACGTGCAGGACAACCTCGACAAGGACAACTGGGGTGCGTATTCCGATCCAGACGCCGCCCGTGCCAGCGCCAAGAAGCTGCAAGAGATCGCCGCGCGCGAAAACGCGATGCTGCTCTACGGTCACGATCCAAACCAGTGGAAGACGTTGAAGAAGGCGCCCGAGTATTACAGCTAGGATAGAGACGATGCCAAGCGACGCGTTTGATCGAGATGTTGACCAACACCGTGAGGAGTACCTGGACGCACTGAAAGAATATTGCAGGCTGCCCTGCATCACCGGACAGGGAATCGGGGTACGCGAAAGTGCCGAAGCGACCGCCGCGATTCTGCGAGGTATCGGTTGCCGGGACGTCCAATTGCTTGAGACTGACGGGGCGCCGGTCGTTTACGGCCGCATCGGCCAGGGCAGCCCAACGCTCCTCATCTACAACCATTACGACGTCCAGCCGCCGGAACCGCTCGACGCCTGGGACTCCGACCCATTCGGCTCGGACGAACGCGACGGTAAGATATACGCGCGCGGCATTTCCGACAATCGCGGCGATGTCATGGCACGCACGCAGGCGATCGCCAGCTACCGGCGAGTGCATGGCGAGCTGCCGCTGACGATCAAGTTTGTGATCGAGGGCGAGGAGGAGATCGGTAGCCCGAGCTTGCCGGCGTTGGTCGAGGCGCATCACGATCTGCTGGCCGCCGACGGCTGCCTCTGGGAGGGGGGCGCATTAGACGGCTCCGATCGTTTCGTCATCTCCCTCGGCCTCAAAGGGGTGCTCCATGGCGAGCTGCGGGTGCGTTCGTCCCGCACCGATATGCATTCGAGTTGGGCGACGGTCGTTCCGAGCGCACCGTGGCGACTCACCTGGGCGCTCGCTTCACTGAAGTCGCCTGACGACCGGATCACGATCGACGGTCTGATGGAGCATGTGCGGCAGCCGCCGGAAGACGAGCGCGCCATGCTGGAGCGGATTCCCTTCGACGAAGCGGGCATGAAAGCAGACCTGCAAATTCCCGCCTTCATCCGCGATCTCAGCGGGATCGACCTGCTGACGAAGCATCTGTACGAACCAACCTGCACGATCCAGGGACTGGCGAGCGGTTACTCCGGGCCGGGGCTGAAGGCGGTGCTGCCGAACGAGGCGATGGCAAAGATCGAGTTTCGCCTGGTGCCCGATCTGGAACCGGATTTGGTGCTCAAGCTGCTTCGCGATCATCTCGACCGGCGCGGGTTCCAGGATATTGAGATCGTCACCCACGCGAAGCTGAGTCCTGCCAAAGCGCCGGCCGATGCGCCGGTCGTTCAAGCAGCGATCAACGCGGCACGTGAGAAGTATGGCGAAGACCCGGTCGTCTATCCGGTGATGGCTGCCAGCGGGCCGATGTCATACTTTTCGGCCGGCCTCGGCGTGCCGGTGGTAACCGGTGGCGGCATCTGGTGGTCCGACGCTCGTGCTCATGCACCCAACGAGAATATCCGCATCGACGATTACATCATGGGCATCAAATGGGCTGGCCGCTTCTTCGCTCGCTTCGGAGGCGCTGAGTGACTCCGTTTCATACTCGCGGCTCACGGCTTGCGAGTCGAGCGGGCTGGGGTGGCCGGCCGGTATCGTTCGGTCGGGGGCAAGGGGTAGCCCGAACGTACTAGCCAATCTAGCCCAGATGCGCTTCGCGAATTCGTTCTAAGTCCCGATTCGCAGCTGGTTCTCTGCATCGTAGGCTCAAGGCGAAGCTGGCGCCATGTACTGCCAGTTTGTGCCGCCGCGATCGCGCTGGCTCCGGGGTTGAGCCGCGCCGACACGGAACGAGAGATGCGATTGAACGGGATTCGGTTTGGCGCTCGATGGCCACTGGCTCTGATGCTGAACCTGCTGATTCTTGTCACCGGGGGCGACTTGCAAGCGAGCGCCTCGCCGACTGGGCAGGACGTTGCCCAGGTGTTCCAATCCTTCTACGCACAGTCGGGTGGGTTGGCGGTCTTTGGGTACCCGCTTACCGGTACCCTCGATGAGAGTGGGTATACTGTTCAGTACTTCGAGCGCCAGCGTCTCGAATATCATCCCGAGCTGGCCGGCACGCCCTATCAGATCTTGCTTGGACTGGTCGGTGAAGATACCGCTCGAGCGAATGGTCTGAACGCGTCCGCGCCGTTTCAGCCGCTGCCGGCGACAACCGGCAGCGATGGGAATTGCACATTCATGTCGGCGACCGGTCATCGGGTTTGTGCCGGGTTCCGAAATTTCTGGCAAAGCCACGGCGTCAACCTCGGTGATTCCGGCATCTCGTTCCGCGAATCGCTGGCGCTCTTCGGCTATCCGATTAGCGAAGAGTTTACTAATCCCGCGAGCGGCCTGACGGTACAGTACTTCCAGCGCGCGCGCTTCGAGTACCATCCGGAATTCGCCGGGACGCCAAATGTGGTGGAGTTGTCGTTGCTTGGACAGGCTGCGCTCGATCAGGCGCAAAACGGCGAACCGATCGCGGCGACAGAAGGTCTCCGGTCGGGCAAGAACGCAACGCCAGGCAAGAAGCAGTCGACGCCCGTCGCATCAACCGGCACGACGACCGGTTCCGGTCAGGTCCTCTTCGGTGTCTATCCGGGCGGCGGAACGGGTGAAGTCGGCTACGTAACGCCGCCGTCGTCGTCGCAGATCATCGGTGCGATGAATACGTTGCGCGGCGGTCGACCAGCGAGCGTTCACCTGTATACCGCCTGGAGCTGGTACAACCAGTCCACGCTCGATAGCGACATCGCCACCTACACCGGCGCCGGCTATTCCGTCTCGCTCACGATCAAGTACTCGCCGCCGAGCGGGCATGTGGGAGACAGCGCCGGGTTCGCCACCTTCGTGCGCAGCGTCGTTCGTCGCTACGCGAACAACGCCCGCGTCACCCACTTCGTCATCGGCAACGAGATCAACGTCGTGAATGGGAACCCGAGTTCTTCCGATGGCCCGATCGCCGGGGTGCGCGAAGCGACGATCCAGGGCGCCCTCGCCGCGCGGGACGAACTGACGCGCTCGCACTCGAACGCGAAGGTTGGGACCGATCTGGCGGTGCTTGAACGGAATACCGACGCCAAGTTCATGCGGGACCTGGCAAATCAGGGTGGTTCCAGCTTCGTCTCGGCAATCGGTTTCCTGGGGCTGAATGTCTATCCGGGGCTCTGGCCGGTCGGGAGTGGTAATGCCTACGGCGATATGGCGACCTTCTTGACGGATGCGCGCTACACGTTGAGCAACGCCGGCTTTGGTTCGGGCGTGACGATTGAGGTGCTCGAAAACGGCTATCCTACGACCGACGAGGCGCAGCAGGCGACGAAGCTCGATGGCTTCGTGCGAGCTGTTTGTGACAACGCTGGCAAGCTCGGCATCAGCGGCTATTCGTGGTTCGACCTCTGGGACGCGAACAGTTCGTCAACCAGCATCTATGATCACTACGGTCTCCTGCGCTCCGATCTCTCGCAAAAGCCGGCCTTCGCACGCTACCAGCAGACGTTTGCCAGCAGCTGCTCCGTGACGAAGTAGTCGCTTCGCCAGACATCGACCGGTTAGTCGGGCCACCGGGTCTCTCCCGGTGGCTCTGCTCGTTCGGCCCGCCGCTGTTGCTCGACGAACGGGCTGCGCGCGATCGTGGCGCGCAACGCCTCGGTCTCCACGTTGTTGAGAGTCCAATCCGGCGGCACCGGCGCGTAGATGTTGGTCGGGTTACGGTCGTTGAAGTAGACGACCGCGCGGATGAGCGGGTAGTTCGGCAGCGCGTCGATTAATTCCTGGACGCGCTCGAGCGTGAGTTCGGGCGCGAGATCGATGCCGACTTCGGCCAGGATG
>CALAGB010000336.1 GCA_937891245.1 uncultured Thermomicrobiales bacterium
ACAGATAGAGTTCCTTCATGCCGGCGTCACGCGCGATATAACTGAACGCTCCCTCGCAGGTCACCAGGGCACGCTGCCGTTCGGGAATCTGAGCCAACGTTTGGGTGAGTTGATCCTGGAGCGGCTGGAACTGAGCGATATAGGCCGCGGCGTTGGCGTTGTAGGTCTCGGCATTGTCCGGGTCCAGATCGACGAGCGCCGTGCGAATGTTTTCAACGTAGATCCTGGCGTTTTCGAGCGACATCCAGGCGTGTGGATTTGGCTTGCTCTGATACGGACCATTGGCGATGGACGTCGGAGTGACGCCGTCACTGACGTCAACGGCGGGCACGTCCTTGATCGCCCCCATGAACTTCGCGAACCAGCGCTCGAGACCGAGTCCATTGTTGAGAATGAGATCGGCGTTCTGGGCACGAACAATGTCGCTCGGAGTCGGCTGATAGTCATGTATTTCGACACCCGGTTTGGTGATCGAGTCAACGATCGCCGTATCACCAGCGACGTTCTGCGCCATATCGGCAATGATGGTGAAGGTCGCCAGAATCCGTTTGGGCTTCCCGGTGGCGGACGCATCGTCAGATGCCGGTTGTCCACCGCAGCCGGCGAGCAGAGTGGCCATGACGAGCACAATGGCTGCCATTCGGCTGAATGCTCCGAGTCCTCGTGGCGCGGTGCGTCGAAACTGCCCCGGGCGTTGATCGCTTCGTCGAATTGTTATGGGAGCGCCGCTCCTCGGTTTGTCTGTTTCATACCGGCAGATGGCTCCTGCTCAAGGCTCGCCTTCCATTCAAATCCAGTCGACGGGCGCACGGTCGGCAACCGCGTTATATTCTACAGCTAATCTCTAATTTAGTTCTCTCTAATCCACCATAACATTGAGATCTTGTATCGTCAAGCTCCGGCGGTCCGGCTGCGCGCGGTGTGTGGCGCTGTACGTGAGAACGTACTGGTGGCGTTCCGGAGGGCCGTGCGGTCCGATCGGCGCACGCGGGTCAACGCTTCAGCGGACCTCGTGGATATGAGTGCGTGTCCATGACGGATTGTGTTGTCAATTGTTCTGGCTATTCACGGCGCACGGTGCGGCGGAGCAAGACAACGCCCCCACCGGCTGGTGGGGGCGTTCGCGTTCCGGTTGAGTACCGGCGCTAGTAGTCGAGGCGGACGAGCTGTCCGGCGCCCGGCAGGACTCCGAAGTTCGTGATGTAGATGCTGCCGTCCGGGCCAACCGCCACACCGCCCGGCATGACGAGTCCAAGGCTGGCAACTTCCACCTTCGTGCCGTCCGGCAGGACGCGCAGCAGTGCGCCGGCGCCGGCGGGATCGCCCGGTGCCGCCGCTTGAGCCGCATTCAGCCCGTTCTTGGCGATCTCGAGCACCAACAGGTTGCCATTGGCGTCAAACGCCAGTCCGTCGATGTTCGTGAAGCCGGAAGCGTAGACCGTCGGCTCCTGGCCCGGCACCACGCGCCAGACGCGCGCTCCACCAACCGGGAACGGGAAGCCGGTCAGTTCACCGACGTAGTAGGCGCCATCCGGTCCGACCGTGACCGAGGTCGGCACCGACTGGGCCGGCATCTGCGATCCCGGCGGCATGTGCAGGAACGGCGGCGCGTCGACCATCTGGGCCGGGAAGGTCGCCAGGGTCGTGATCGTGCCGTCGGCCGTCACTTGCAACAGGTCGTTGGCCGCGGCGTCCGCGACGATCCACTTGTCGCCCAGATCGAGGACGGCGTACGGATCGCTGTTGACATCGTCGCCGTTCGGATTGTTGGCGAATTCATAGGCCGCCAGATCCGCCACGTCGGTGATGTTGCCGGCGTTATCGATCGTGATCAGGTGCCCGAGCAGTGCGGCGTCATCGCCCAGGGCCGTGATCATATCCGGCGTGCCGGCTTGCACCACGACCGAGACACGATCGTTGCCGACGGAAACCGCGGACGGTCCGAGCGCCGAGGTGCCACCGTCACCGGCAAGCGAAGGCAGGTTCCCAACGAGCACGCTCTGCTCGCCGTTGACGATCTTCACGATCGCGCCCGTCTTGCCGTAGCACTGCTGGCCACCCTCCTCGCTCGGGACGCAGGTGCCGTTGCCGCCCGAACCGGCCTCGGCAACGTAGATCGTGCCATCAGCACCAACCGCCACGCCGCGCGGGTTGTTCAGTCCCTGCGCGACCACCGTCAGGTTCGGACCGTTGTACACGGCATCGCCGAGCAGGCCGAGCTGGACTTCATACGGCGTGCCGGCGTTCTCCGGGTGCAGCTCAAAGCGCTGGCGTTCGAAGTACTGCACGGTGCGGCCGTTTTCGGTGTACTCGTCGCTGATCGGATAACCGAAGATCGCGAGGCCGCCATTAGCTTTCCAATAGTTGAGGAACTTGCCGGAAATGGTGTGTCCGGTCTCCGGGAATGCCATGCAGTCATCTGCGCCCAAATCCGACCCGCAGGCATCGGTGTGATGCGTGAACGGCGCGGTCGTCGTTAGGCCGAGCGTCGTGGCGTAGGTGTTGCCGAGCAGGCCGAGCTCAACATCGAAGCGCTCCGGCCAGGCACCGGGATGCCACTCGAAGCGGGCGCGCTCAAAATACTGCGTCGTCACGCCATCGACTTGCATCTCGTCGGTGATCGGATAGCCGAAAACGGCCAGGCCGCCATATTTCTCCCAGTAGGCGCGGAAGCCGGCACAGATGTTGTGCCCCGTCGCTTCGTAGGCCGTGCAGTTCGACCCGGCATCCGTCGCCGGGGCGGATTCAGCCGCCACGCTCGATATGCTCATACACGCGAGAATCAGCGATACGATGATCGCCAGAGTTTTTCTCATAGGGGTCCCCTTTGTCCATGACCGCGTCCGAGCGACGCGGTCGCCATCATTCTTCCTTCATGCTGATCGATCGAGTTCTACCGTCGATCAGATTCCCTTCCCTCCTTCCTTCGAAAATACATCACTAAAACGATATGATCGTTCGGCAAGCGGACGAGCGAAATTCCACCGAAAGATGAAAGGCTGTCAATCATGGCAGTCACTCCAGTTTCGCATCGACGCGAACGAATCGCAAGCCGTGTGATGAAACGGACGCACGCGCTGTGGTCCACTTTGCGCGCCGACAATTCCGCGATCGTCCGATTAGCCGTAAACTGTCCGCAGGACGCGTGGCACCGTGCTGAATCGATGCCAGTTGATTGAGCGTGCACCAGAGGGGCGTTTCGAATATGAGCGAAGATCTTCCACAGCCAATGACCATCGAAACCGTGGCGGCTCGGGCGGCGACCCTGCACCAGCTCCATGCGGGTCCGAACATCCTTGTTCTCCCCAACGCATGGGACGCCGCGTCGGCCCGCGCCTTCGAACAGGCGGGCTTTCCAGCGATCGCGACCACCAGCGGCGGGGTCGCGAGTGCGCTCGGTTTTCAGGACCACGAGGGCGCGCCCGCGGCCGAAATGAGCGCGGCCGCGTCACGCATCGCTCACGCCGTCGACATTCCGGTGACGGTGGACTTCGAGGCCGGCTACGGCCGGCCGGCGGCGGACATCGCTCGCGCCCTGATCAACTGCGGCGCGGCCGGCTGCAACCTGGAGGATTCCGACCACCAGGGCGGCGGTGGGCTCGTCGACGCCGATCGTCAGGCCGAACACCTGGCGGCCGTGAAGGCGGCCTTGCGCGCCGAAGGGGCCGATCTTGTCCTCAACGCGCGGGTCGACGTCTTCGTGCGGCGGCTCGGTACGCCCGAAGAACAATTGGCGGAGGGGCTTCGCCGGGCGCGGCTCTACCGCGAAGCCGGCGCTGACTGCATCTACCCGATCTTGCTCTCCGATGAGGAGATGATCGCGGAGATCGCCCGAGCGGTCGGGGTGGTGAATGTGAATATCCGCCGCGGCGGCCCGCTCTCGGTTCAACGCGCGGCCGCGCTCGGCGTACGCCGCGTCACCTACGCGACGAGCACGTTCAGGGAAACGATGGCCTTTGTCGAAGGCGTTGCCGGTGAGCTCCGGTCGGTGGCGGTCGCCGCCGGCGGCCGCTAGGCGGCCGGACATCGCCGGAAAACCAGATAGGATTCGAGGAACAGATGCCCAGGATTGATCCGCTGACCGAGGCGGATGTCTCACCCGAAATCCGCGAACTCTTCGCGCAATCGGCCCGGCGCATGGGTGCCGTGCCGGGCAGCACCGGCCTGCAGGCCTATTGTCCACCGATCCTCGAGGCGAGCCGGGCGCTCGGCGCGGCTCCGGGGATAAGCAATACGTTACCAGCGCTCATTCGTTCGCTGGTCTGTTTGCGAGCGGCCCAGATGGTCGGCTGCCTCTTCTGAATAGACACCAACACTGCTGGAAGCAGTGCCCATGGCGCCTCGGATGAGAAGATCGACGCTGTCCCGCACTTTCGCGCGAGTGACCTGTTCACGCGTGAAGAGAAGGCCGCATTGGCGATCGCCGAAGGGATGACGGTCACCCCGGTCGCCATCACCGACGAGATGTTCGCCGAGGCTCAGGCCTGTTTTACCAATGAACAGCTCGTCGAACTCGTCGCCACCGTTGCGATGGAGAACTAT
>CALAGB010000337.1 GCA_937891245.1 uncultured Thermomicrobiales bacterium
ACCCGATCCGCTCGGCAATCTCACCATCTACACCACGACCCAGGGTCAGTTCTATACCCGCAACGCAACCGCCGATACGCTTGGCATCCCCCAGAATCAGATTACCGTCGTGCCGATGGAAGTCGGCGGCGCCTTCGGTGGCAAGACATTCCTCCTTGAACCGCTGGCCGCTGCCCTTGCCTTGCGCACGAAACGGCCGGTGCAGATCGTGATGACGCGCATGGAAGAATTCCTGTTCGCCACGCCGGCACCGGGTTCGGTCATTACGATGAAGACCGGAGCGAAAAAGGACGGCACGATCACCGCCGTGCAGGGTAAGGTCGTCTTCGATTCCGGCTGCTACTCAGGCACGCCGGTCAACGTCGCCTTGATGGCAATCGGCGGTTACTATCGCTGCGACAACCTTGACCTGGTCGGCTACGAAGTGCTGACCAATAAGCCGGGCGTCGGCGCCTATCGCGCGCCGGGCGCGCCGCAGGCGACGTTCGCCATCGACCAGCAGGTCGACGCCATGGCGCGTGAACTCGGCTGGGATCCGCTCGAGTTCCGCCTGCACAGCGCCTCGGTCGAAGGCGATCCACAGCCAAATAACACGCCGTGGCCGGCCATCGGGTTGAAGCAGGTACTCGAAGCGCTACGCGATCATCCGATGTGGCAGGAGCGCGGCAAAGAGGCGAATGTCGGCATCGGCATGGCGGTCGGCGGCTGGCCGGGCGGCATCGAGCCGTGTGCGGCCAACCTACGCGGCAACAGCGATGGCACGTTCTCGCTCTCGCTCGGTTCGGTCGACATCAGCGGCACGAACACCACGATGGCGATGATCGCCGCCGAGGTCTTCGATCTGCCGCTTGATAAGGTGAAGATCGTCTCCAGCAACACCGACAGCGCACCGTACACCGGCATGAGCGGCGGCAGCAAGATCACCTATACGCTCGGCCCGGCCGTGCGCGCGGCGGCCGAAAGCGCCCGCGATCAGGTGTTCGCCATCGCCGCCACCGAGCTTGAAGCCTCGCCGGACGACCTGGAGATGCACCAGGGCGTCGTTTCGGTCAAAGGCGCGCCCGATCGCAACATCAGCCTCGGCCGGGTGGCCGGCCTGAGCATGACGTTCGGTGGCAAGTACGAGCCGGTCTACGGCAACGGCAAGTCGGCGGTGCAGGATCGCGCGCCAGGCTTCTCGGGCCAGATGGTCAAGGCGTACGTCGATCCCGACTCGGGCCAAGTCGAACTGCGCAAGGTCTTCATCGCGCAGGATGTCGGCACGGCGCTCAACCCGGCGCTGGTCGACGGCCAGATCATGGGCGGCGCCACCCAGGGGATCGGTTGGGCGCTGCACGAGGGTCTGGTCTACGACGACAACGGCCAGCCGCTCAACCCAAGCCTGATGGATTACAGCCTGCCGCAGGCCGATCAGGTACCGGAGCTTGAGGTGAAGCTGATCGAGCTGCCGTCGAAGGCCGGCCCGTTCGGCGCCAAGGGGGTCGGCGAGCCGCCGGTCATCCCGACCGCGGCGGCCGTCGCCAACGCCATCGTCGACGCCAGCGGCGCCCGCGTCACCACCCTCCCGATCACCGCCCAGCGTGTCCAGCAGGCGATGCACAGCAAGGGGTAGGCGAGGAACAAAGCAGGACGAGTACCAGCAGGCGGGCTAAATCTGTCCCGCCTGCTGGTTAACCCACTTCTCGAGATCCTGGCAACGAATTCACCCAGTTTATTCAACAATTGGCATGAGGCGTCTAGAGCCATGGTTCCGCAGGTCCATCTACCACGACCATTTTCGATACCAATTGCTCCAATCCCCCGCCATCTAATTTATAATTCGTACAGTGTGATCGTAATCATCAATGGTCGTGAGGTCCGCTCTGTAGGTGCTGCAGAGTGAAATACACGTGAAATCGCACTGAAATACAGGCGGGGAGGGAGAAGATAGAGTGCCACTATAAATTCGCGATTCGCGGTATTTCGAATTAATGATCCATCTGGTGGAATAGTTCTGACAATCAAGCGCGAACAAGCATAAGGGTGAGGAGACGTTAGGCATGCGCCTTAAAGGACGTTGGCTACGGCTATGTGTCGTTTTGATCGTTCTAGCGTCAACGATGATGACGACAGGAACAGTGGTCGCTGATACCTCGCTTTCCCACCAAGCACCACTAACGAGTGAAGACGCGTCACCTTTCCCTCCGGTCAAGGAGATGCCACCGATACCCGCAAATCCAACCGGGGGCGTCCACCATTTCGATTCATTGACCCTGCCACCCGAAACTATGATTAATGCGGCGACGGCTAATGGAACCATTCAACGAGTGTTCCCTCCAGACGATCGCGTGAGAATCTCCCCTACCACTACATTCCCAGCTTCGGCGATCTCCCTAGTGATAGCGGCAGATGCTAACATCACTACCGCCGTCGGTTGCTCGGGAACATTTATCGGTCCCCAGGTCGTCTTGACAGCAGCACACTGTCTTTACAATCCCGAGTTCGGTGGATGGGCGGCGAATGTTCTAGTTGCACCCGGCAAGGACGGAAGCTACGAACCATTCGGATCGGAATTCGCGAACAACGCTTGGGTACCACAGGGTTGGATCAATGGCTTAGATGAATCGTGGGACTGGGGGATCATCAAGCTGCCCGATTCAATAGGCAATATCGTTGGCTGGTTTCAAATCGGTGTACTCTCGTCCCAAACCCTTCTTGATCCGCACTTCCAACCAGTGATCGGCGGCTATCCGGCCGATAAGCCGTTCGGAACTCAATGGGCCTCGGCGAAAGAGTCATTTCTCGATGTCGACGCATTCACCTTATACACAGACATCGATGCCTATCCGGGCCAGAGCGGCTCTGCTGTGTGGAGATATAAGGATGGTGTCATTGTTGGCGTTCTCGTTCGTGAAACTGCGGCTTGGAACGAAGCGAGTCGCATAGATTCGGCCTTCTTGAACGACCTTCTTAACGGTTGCGGAGTGTTACGTTGTACCTTCGCCTACACCGTAGAGTCGAACGGATCTCCGCCATCTGCAGGAGGTCCGCATCCGGTCTTCGATTCGCTAACGCCTTCACCTTTCTCGACGGTCGAACCAGGAGCGGTCCACATAGCAACATCGGCCCACTCCGATAGCCCGATAGCCAGCATCGGATTTACGGTCAACGGGCAAAAATTCACCAGTACAACCAACTCTGTATCAGCGGACGTTTCACTTCCTCAGGGTACGTACATGGTTGGGGCCGTCGCGATCGACCAAGAGGGCGACTCGTTTGCTACCACCTGGGACGTCACAGTATCGAGCAATCCTGGAGATTCAGAGTGGTTCTTCGCGAACGGTCAGCCGAACGCGGGGCAGATCAACGCCACTATGCGCTCACTGGTTGAAGCGTTTCGGTGG
The DNA here is from genome assembly GCA_937891245.1 of uncultured Thermomicrobiales bacterium. GTDB lineage: Bacteria > Chloroflexota > Chloroflexia > Thermomicrobiales > Thermomicrobiaceae > CALAGB01. The sequence goes on from CALAGB010000337.1 coordinate 3,384, forward strand.
CATTTGTACGGGCAGTCATGGGATGGCGCCTATCACACAGATCTTCCAACTCACGGAACACAAGTGACAAAGGGGAGCCCACTGGGAGATTGGGTCTCGGGTTCCTCATTTGATGTGAACTCGACGAATGCGACGCTCCGATCGCTTGTGGAAGCATTCCGCTGGCACTTCTGGGGTATCAGTTGGGATGGATCCGCACACTGTGATGTCCCAACACATGCCAACTGCAACGCCCCACAGTCACCTCAAGGGATCGATCCTTGGTTCACGGCCGACGGACAACCCATCGCGGCAAATATCAGCGCAACGTTACGCAGCCTCGTAGAGGCATTCCGCTGGCACTTCTGGGGCTACTCATGGGATGGTGGCGACCACAGCGATTCGATGCCGACGCACGGAGGTTGAATGCTGACAGAATGACGAGCAGTCCTCCGGTCACTCAGTATCGGTCGTAATTTGTGGGAACTGTCGTAGAGCCTTCATGGCGGGCCAGCTTTGGCCCGCCACCGTCGTGATCTAGACACGCCCCGGTGTCCCTAGCTGCAACTTCGCCCGGCTACAGAGCAAACGAATGTGGCGACCCGATCAATGCACATAGCACCCATCGTTCGCCCCGCTCACTTCTACCACACCCTTGGTTCGGTTGATGCTATCCTGAAATCGACATTCGTCGTCGCTCGCGTCTTACGAAAGGATCACCATGGCGGGCATTGCAATCCACGGCTTTGGCAGAATCGGGCGCTCGGCGCTGAAGGCAGCGCTCCGGGACGAGGAGTTCGTTCCGATTTCGATTTCGGATATTCGCGACGCGCAAACGTTTGCGGCGTTGTTCAAAAGCGATTCGAACTATGGTCTCTGGCCGGAGGAGGTCAGCGCGACTGACGACACCATCGTCATCGGTGGGCGTGAGATTCGCTATATCAATTCCAGCGAGTCGCTGCCCGATTGGGGAGCGCTCGGCGTCGATCTGGTGCTCGACTGTACCGGTCGCGCGACGACGCGAGCCGGTGCGCAGGCGCATCTCGATCGCGGCGCGCAGCGGGTGCTGGTCAGCGCGCCGAGCAAGACGTTGCAGGATTGCGATGCGGTGCTCCTACCGGGAATCAACCTCGATCAGTTCGATCCGCGAGAACATAAGATCATCAGTATGGCGAGCTGCACGACCAATGCGCTGGCGCCGGTCGTCAAGGTAATGCGCGAACGCTTCGGGTTGGCGCAGGGCTTCTTCACGACCGTCCATGCCTACACCAACTCGCAATCACTGACCGACCAGCCGATGCGTGATCGGCGTGATTCCTGGGCGGCCGCCGAGAACATCATCCCGTCGTCGTCCGGCGCGGCGAAGGCGCTGCTCTTCATCTGGCCTGATCTGCAGGTCACCGGCAAGGCGTATCGTGTGCCGACACGCACCGGCAGCATCGCCGAACTAAACGCCATCGTGGGGAAGCCGACCGATGCCGATGCGGTGCGCGATGCCTTCCGGCAAGCGGCGGCAAGCGGTCCACTGCACGGAGTGATGGACGTGCTCGAAGAGGAATGGGCGTCGGCTCGCATCGTCGGCGATCCACACTCGGCGATCATCGACCTGCCGCTCATCGAGGTAATCGGCGGCACGCTCGTTACCGTGGCGTCGTGGTACGACAACGAGATGGGCTATTCGACCAAGCTCGCCTCAACCGCCGCGCGATTAGCTGCCGGTTCGTAGCCGGTACGCCGTCACTGCTCGGAGAATTGCCAGTAATCGTGCAGGTAGTCGAGGGCTGCGGCAGTGGTGGCGGGAGCGATCGCGTTGGCATCAAGGATGGAAACGGGAGTCGCGTCGAGCGCCTGTTGCTCTACCTCGTTCCAGGCCGCATAGGCGTCGGCGGACGTTGTCTTACCCTTGATGGTGTCCTGCCAGAGCGCCTGCGTCGCCATGTCACGCCGCACCGTCTCCGGATAGAGCGTATTCCAGAAGCGGTCCGCGCCGACTGAAGCGATATACGCCGCCGTTCCGGGATCGATGCCCTGGCTGGCGAGCTGCTTGTCCTGCGCGACCTTCGCCTGAACCGCGTCATCAGTCGGGACGAAGCCGCGCGTCACCGCCATCTGATAGAGCGCCTGGTTCTCGATCATGCCACCTAGCGCGACGTTCTCGACTCCATGTGCATGAATCAAATCGATGAAGCCTTGCAGAAACGTGCTGCTCTGACTTCCAACATCGATCTGCCCCTGCATATAGTTGATATTGGAGTTCACGATACCGATTTGCTGTTTGAACTCGGTCGCGCTCACCGCCTCATCGCCGATGATCGCGACCGGGGGCGTACCATCCGCGGTCACGCGCGCCGTTCCGCTGCTTGAATCGGTCGCTTGCGTTGACGTAATGCCGATCGCCAGTGCACTGATCAGAATAAATCCGATCAACACTAACCGTCGTCGCGCGCGAGCCGAAGTCATAAATGCGATCTCCTCTGATTTCCTGTGATCGTCCCATGCTCAGACCAATACAACCGCCAACATCCAAACGACAGGAATGGCGCCCGGGTGCGCTACTGGTGTGACGGCGCTGTCGTCGCTCCATCCTACTGCGATTTGCGTAACGCGTATACCGACATCGAAGCAAGCAATGTGTAATCAGATCGATCTGACACTGAACACACACCACAGGTGACCGATGACCTCGATTGCGCACGACTACCGCCCGGCGCTCATTCGCCAGGCTCAATTCATAGCGATCTGACGAGGTACACCGTCCCTGAGTCTTGTGAACGAGTTGGATGTACTGAGCCTGATCCATTCACGGCCGGGCAAATTATTCAAATGCCCTCCTGCTCCTGCGAGCGCATGAAGATGTAGTCGATGTCGGGGGTTTCGAGGCCGTGGGAGCCGAGTTCGGAGAGGATTTGGGAGCGATGCTGGGCCGAGTGGGTCCAGGTTTGCAGCAGGCCGTCGCGATGGCTGATCGGGAAGCCGAACCAGGGCACGACGAATTGTTCGGCGAGCCAGTCTTCGTTCGCGCCGGCCAGCAGCGACTGGTACTCCGCGCCAAGTTCGCGCGAGCGTTGGGCAAACCAGGCGTTGTCGCGCTCCATATAGGCATCGCTGTCCCAACTGTTGACGTCACCGCCTTGCAGCATCAGCAGGTACGTGTCCTCGACTTCGACCAGGTGCGCCAACGTCTCCTGTACCGAGCCGTAGGTGCCTTTCGCCTCGGCACTCAGGACAGCGTTGGAGAGCGACGCACTCGCCGCGAAGACACGTTGATTGGCCCAATCGTTGTAGTGTGCGAGGTCGAGGAGTGTCTGCATACTGCGCGAGCCTTCCCGATTGCGAACAAGCCGTGCCGTACGCCGCGATGCGCGGGGTCAAAGTATAACGGTGTCGCTGCCGACCGTCCGGCCGGCACATGCTACACTCCTCCGATTGATTCATTTACAGCGTTGTGGGGAAGCCATGACCGGTGACAATACCGCACCGAAGATCGATGACGACTTGCTCGATCGAGTATTGATCGGCGGGCGCCAGCGCCCAACCATCGTGATCGTTGATTACGACCCAGACTGGCCACGGTGCTTCGAGCTGGAACGGGAAAAGATCGCGCGAGCGTTACGAGCGCGACCTGAGATGATCGAGCATATCGGCTCGACCTCCGTGCCGGGGCTGGCCGCCAAGCCGATTATCGACATTCTCGTGACTCTTGAAGAGGCCGAGATCGAAGACGATCAACGGCTGGTCGCCGATCTCGAAGCGGCGGGCTACGAACTGCGCGTCCGCGAGCCGGGACACCGCATGTTCCGCACACCGGCACGCGATGTCCACATTCATGTTTTCGCTAATGACTCGGACGAAATTGATCGCTACTTCCTGTTGCGCAATCGGTTACGCCGCTCGGCCGAGGACCGCGAGTTGTATGCGGCGACCAAGCGCGAACTCGCGCAGCGCGAGTGGTCGGACATGAACTACTACGCCGACGCCAAAACCGACGTCATCCAAGCGATTCTGACCCATGCCCGCGAAGATCGCCGGCGCGGAATCGTCTAGCGTAAAGCGCGGCGATCACGCGATAATGCTGGGACGGCAGGGAGCACATCAGCGCCCGCCCATTGCCCGGAAATTGAGGCGCCTCAGTCCCCCGCAAGGGACTTCGTTTACGGAGCCCGGGACCTCGGTCCCAGCAGCGCCCGACGCACAATACGGAAGGGAATTCCAGATGTCGATCGGCTCACAACCACGGTTCCGGCTGGCGACGCTGCCGACACCGTTGCAGGAAGCGCGGCGACTGCGTGAAGCGCTCGGCGGTCCGGAGCGGTGCCCGCGCATTCTGATCAAACGCGATGATCTGACGGGGCTTGCCTTCGGCGGTAATAAGGCGCGCAAGCTCGAATTCCTGGTGGCCGATGCCATTCATCAAGGCTCGACCGTGCTCATTACGACCGGGGCGGTGCAGTCGAACCACGCGCGTATGACGGCAGCCGCCGCACGCCTGGCCGGTATGCGCGCGGCGCTGGTACTCACCTCGAGCACCGAGCAGCCGGAGGTGCAGGGGAATCTGTTGCTCGATCGCCTGCTCGATGCCGAGGTGCATCTGCTCTTGCCGGAGAGCGGACAGACGAATGACGAGGCGATGGAGGCGATCGCAGAACAGTTGGAGTCGGACGGCGAGCGGCCGTACATCATCCCCGGCGGCGGCTCGAACGCCATCGGTGCCTTCGGCTACGTCGCCGGTTCGCTGGAACTGGCCGGCCAGTTGTTTGAGATGGGCGTCGCCCCACGCCGGCTCTATTACGCCAGCGGCTCTCGCGGCACGCAGGCCGGGCTGGTGCTCGGCGCCAAGCTGTATGGTGCGTCGTATGAGGTTTACGGCGTGGCGGTTAGTCCCGGCACAGGCGATCGCTCGGCGCGCGCCAGAACGATCATCGAGCACGCAGCCGACAAGCTCGGCACGACGGTTACGCTCGACTCCAACGACCTGATCCACGACGAAGGCTACGTCGGTGAGGGCTATGGCATTCCGACGACAGCCTGCCTGGAGGCGATCCGCCTGCTCGCGCAAACCGAGGCGATCTTCCTCGATCCGGTCTACAGCGGCAAGGCGATGTCAGCGCTGATCGACCATGTGCGCTCGGGCAAGCTCGCGTCGAACGATACGGTTGTCTTCCTGCACACCGGGGGCAATCCGGCGCTCTTCGCGCACGGCGAGCATCTGCTCTAACCGGCACAACGCGCCCTGAGGGAGGAGAGAATCCGTATGAGTCGACCCACGACCCCGGAAGTGCGCCTCGCACGTTTGACCGGTCAAGCGATCGCTGCCGGGGACTTCGATAAGGCGATCCTGCCGATCGGGGCGACCGAATATCACGGCCCACACCTGCCGTATGGCACTGATACGATCGGCGCTGAAACGCTGGCGGAAGCGATCGCGCGCGAGCTTGGCGGGATGCTCGTCCTGCCGGCGCTCGACTACGGCGTCAGCTTTCATCACATCGCCTGGCCCTGGACGCTCTCACTCCGGCCCGAGACGCTGGCGCTGATGGTCCGCGACATCATCGAGTCGGCGATGGAACATGGTATCCGGAAATTCGCCATCCTGACCGCGCATGACGGCAACCCACCGCCGGCTGAATCGGCCGCGCGTGGGCTGTATCAGGATCATGGTATCGAGATCGCCATGATCGGCGGCTGGCAGGGCGCGGCTCGCCGGGCGCTGGCCGGGCACTGGGATATCGACGAAGACCACGCCGGGCAGTCCGAAATGTCGCTCGTCCTGTACGGCGCGCCCGAAACCGGTCGTCTCGATCTGGCAACGGCGCAGCCGAATCAATTCATGGATCATCCGGTGAGCATGGTTGGTGACTTTCACGGCACCGTCCCCAAAGGCTATTCCGGCAACGCGGCGGCCGGTAGCGCGGAGGAGGGACAGGCGATCGTGCGGGCGATGGTCGAGCACGTCGTTCCCTTCCTGCGCGACCTCGACCGGCACGACTGGAAACGGGGCGGTTGGATGAGCGGAATCTCAGAGTAGAGTGAGGGTCGATGTCTGGCGTCAACGACATCGTCATCCGGGGGGCCGAGCCGGAGGATATAGCCGCGATCGTGGCGATCGGCAATCAGCGCTCGGTGGCCGCCGGCACGCTCGGGCTGCTCTATCAATCGCTGGCTGATGGCCCGGAGCGCTTTCGCCTGGATGCCACCCACCGCATGCTGGTGGCGGAAATCGACGGCCGGATCGCCGGGAGCATCGGCCTGATGCTCTATCGCAACCGACGCGCTCATGCCGGCGGAATCGGCATGGCCGTCGCCGAGGGGTTTCAAGGGCGCGGCATTGGTACGGCACTGATGGCGGCCATCATCGACCTGGCCGATAACTGGTACAACCTGCGCCGTCTTGAACTGGAGGTCTACACCGACAACGACGTCGCCATCCGGCTGTATAAGCGCTTCGGCTTCGTCATCGAAGGGACGCACCGCTCCTACGCCTACCGCGAAGGCGCCTTCGTCGACGCCTACGCCATGGCCCGTCTGAGAGACGAACCGCCAGTTGCCACCAGGCCAGAAAACTAAAACAGTCTCTCTCGCAGAGGCGCGGAGGACGCACAGATTTGATGGTTAAGAACTCTGCGTTCTCTGCGCCGTTGCGAAAGCACTCGTTCTCTGGTTAGTGGAAGAAGATCATCCGGTCGACAACCATGGAGGCGAAGATCAGGCCAAGGTAGTACATCGAGTAGAAGAACACCTTCTTCGAGAGCTGCTTCTGGTCCTCCGGGTGCCGCGTCAGGATGTACGTCTTGTAGAGGAAGATTCCGCCGAAGACGAGCGCACAGACCAGGTAAACCGGCCCCATGATCCGCAGCGGGAAGAAGAAGAGCGTCGTTATCACCAGCATGACGGTGTAGAGGAAGATGTGCTTCCGCGTCTCTGCCTCGCCATAGACCGCGGGGAACATCGGCACGTGCGCGGCGGCGTAATCGGTTTGCGTGAAGAGCGCCAGCGCCCAGAAGTGCGGCGGCGTCCAGTAAAAGACAACGGCGAAGAGGAGAATGGCGGCCAGTCCAACATGGTTCGTCACGGCAACCCAGCCGACCATCGGCGGCAACGCGCCCGCCGCGCCACCGATCACGATGTTCTGCGGCGTCGATCGCTTCAGGTAGCCGGTATAGACGACGACATAGAAGAGGTTGCCGGCGAGCGAGATCATCGCCGCCAGGGGATTGACGAAAACGGCCAGCACGTAGACCGACAGCACCGTCAGCGTGACGCTGAAAACCGGCACGTGAATCTCGGGGATGCGCTTGCTCGGCAGCGGCCGTGAGCGTGTCCGCTTCATAATGACGTCGATATCGCGGTCCATGTAGTGATTCATGGCGGCCGCGCCGCCGGAGGAGAGCGCCCCGCCGATGAGCGTCCAGAAGATGATGCGCAGCGGCGGCACACCGGCTTGAGCGATCAACATGCCACAGAAGGTCGTGATCAGCAGCAACACCATGACGCCCGGTTTGGTCAAGATGACATAATCCGAGACGACGCGTTTCGCATAGGAGAGCCAGTCGCTCGGACGGGCCGGTCGTTCGACCGAGACCACCGGGATCATTCGATCGAGCGCCAGAATAAGAAGCAAGAGAACCCAGACGATGGTGGCAACGCCAAGATGCGCCACGTCGAGGATCGCATTGAGCTGGAACCAGACGCTGGCGGCGCCGACGAAGACTTGCACCACGGTGATCGACGCGACCGACATCGCCAGTGCGACGAGCAGCGGCGAATCGGAGCGCAGCCGCCGCGACTGAACGGCGACCGCCAGGACCGCGAAGACCGTGATCAGCGCAATCCAGCGATGGATGATGTGAATATCGGTTGACGTAAAGCCGGTCGGCAGAAGGCGGCCGTCACAGAGCGGCCACTGCGCGCAATCGGCCGGCGCGGTCGAGGTGGCGATATAGCCGCCGGTGAGAATGAGCGTAAAGGTGGAAAACGCCGCGACGAGCGACGCCCAGCCGAGGCCGGTTGTTACATGGCCGAGCGCCCGGCCCGTCAATTCCGTGAGCTTCGGCGCCAGCGCGATGAGCGCGACCAGGAGCAAGACGCCGAGGAAGATTTGGGTCAGAGCCAGATGTGCGACTTCCAGGCCGGTGGAAACCGACGTGACCGCGAAGACGGCGCCGAGCGCAACCTGTGCCACGACCAGCCCGCCGGCCGCGATGGTGCTCCAAAAGAGGAGGGGAGCGCTCTTGCGCGCGCTCCAGGCGTCGACGATGAGCGCGATGACAAGCACCGTGACGAGCAGCGCAAGCAGGCGATGGGTGAAGTCGTAAACGGTGGAATTGCTGGTCGAACTTGGAACGAACTGGCCGTTACAGAACGGCCACTGTGAACCGCAACCGAGACCACCGCCGGTTAGCCGGACGACTGCCCCTGCGACCAGGAGGAGATAGGCGACACCGAGCGTCGCGACCGCAAACTTCTGAAATCGATTCATTCAGAAACCCAACATTCCGTGCTGCTGAGCTTGGTGACCGACCCCCCGGCGTCCCCAGCCGTAACCTGGACACGACCCACCAGACCGTGCCCAGCGGTTATCTTACTCCAGGTCGCCATACATGGGTAGCAACGAGATCATGACTTCTCGTCAAAGAAGACCTGATATCGCGGTCTCAATTTTCCTGTCAGGGCGGTAAAAGCGTCGTAATACCCGGGTGCCTAGACGCCGACCTTGCCCAGCAACGCCTTGATCTGCTGCATGCGCTCGCTATCGCGATCAACGAGCGTCTGAAGGTACGACTTCAGCGACATTTCACCACGCGGCGTCGCAAAGGTCTGATTCCAAACTTCATCCGGCAGTTCACGCACCTGCGACAGAATCGCCTCACGCGCCGTCCCAAACTGGGAGAGGAGAATCCGTGGCGAGGTGCCCGCCTGCAACTGCTGCTCCGAGAGGACCGCTGCCTCGTCGTCACTGGTGACCGCTTCACCAAGCAGCATCCGTTTCACCGCCTGCGAGGCGTTCATCTCGCGGCCGCGCATCTGATAGAGGATCGCCGGGATTGAATCGGTGCGACCGGTAAGATCGTCCGCGGAGATTTCGCCGCCGAAATCACGCCCGCGGATTTCGAGATTCAGCTCGCGCACCGTCGCGATGAGCTGATCGATGATCGTCTGATCGGCCATCTAGTTCACCCCTCCTTGATACCTACACACGTTGTCCACAATTGGACCGCCGGTCAGCAGAACTCCGAGGCCACCGTAATGGTCGTTCGAGCTCGGCGCCCTCAATCGTCTTGCAAAATAATAGACCATGAGTACCACAGGTCGGGCCATTGAGCAAGACCGGCGGCGGAAAAGCCACCGTTCCAGGCGCGTCGCCGTACCCCGCGACGCGTAATCTCTATGGTACGATCTGCTCAGTCGTTCGGCGAGGTTTACCTCGCCCCACGGACATTCGCGGGAAGGTACAAACCGTGTCAGTCAAGAATCGCACACCGATGCGCTGCCCCATTTGCGGTGGTGAACTGGTCGAAGTGCGCATCCGCGACATCGGCGATGTGACGGCCAGCCTCCTCTGGCAGATGCATGCGGGCAGATGCCCCGAACACGGCTGGTTTCAGGCAGAGTTTATCAGCAAACCACCCCGCGAGATCTTCCCGGTCAATCGTCCCGGCGGCATCGCCCGCGAGGTCGTCATCGACGGCTACGCGATCTACTCCTTCCCAACCGTCTGGGCCTCCATGCCGTCGCGCCAGACGGTCGATCCGCTCGATCCGAAATACTGGGCGGTCGATTGGGAAAATCTGAAGCTCTCGGTTATGACGGAACGTCAGGGCCGCGTTATGAGGGCAAGCTCCTAGTCCCGGGCCGCCTCACCCTCTTTGATCATCCCGCCGCTCACCACTGGGGCAAGGGGAGAATGCTGTACGAAGGAGCCGACAACGATGCCGGAGCTGCCGGAGGTTGAGAGCGCGCGGCGCGGGATCGAGCAGCAGCTG
>CALAGB010000338.1 GCA_937891245.1 uncultured Thermomicrobiales bacterium
GCCGCAAATGGTGGCGCTTTTCAACGGCATGGGCGGGGCGACCGCCGCACTCGTTTCCGTTTCCGAATTCACGCGCTTTGCCGATACATTCGGCACGGTCGGGAATAGCGAAGCGCTTTCGGTCGTCGTCGGTACGACGATCGGTGCGATCTCGTTTTCCGGGAGCATGATCGCCGTCGGCAAGCTACAAGAGTTGATCAGCGGTCGTCCGATTCGCTTTCCAATGCTGCAACCACTCAACCTGTTGCTGCTGATCGGCATCATCGCCCTCTGGGTCGCCTCCATCGCGTTCAACACCGGCGCCTGGTCGGTCTGGCTGCTCTTCGCGCTGGCGCTCGTCCTTGGCGTGACCGTCGTCTTACCGATCGGCGGTGCCGACATGCCGGTCGTCATCGCGGTGCTGAACTCGATGACCGGTCTGGCCGCGGCGGCTGCCGGTTTCGTGTTGCACAACCAGATCCTGATCGTGGCTGGTGCCCTGGTCGGCGCCTCCGGTTCACTGCTGACGGTACTCATGAGTAAGGCGATGAACCGCTCGCTCGCCAACGTCATGTTCGGCGCCTTCGGCTCGGCGACGGTCGCCACCGGCGGCGGGGAGACCGGAGAAGCGAAGCCGATCCGCGAGACGACGGCCGACGATGCTGCCGTTGCCATGGCCTATGCGAACGAGGTCATTATCGTGCCGGGCTACGGTCTCGCCGTGGCGCAGGCGCAGCATCAAATTCGTGAGTTAAGCGAGGAGCTCGAAAAACGGGGGGTGACCGTCAAGTACGCCATCCACCCGGTGGCGGGCCGTATGCCGGGACACATGAACGTTCTGCTGGCCGAAGCGAACGTGCCGTACGACGAACTGTTCGAGATGGAGCAGATCAACGACGAGTTCGAGCGTGCTGATATCGCGCTCGTCGTGGGAGCGAACGACGTCGTCAATCCGGCCGCACGCAGCGACAGTTCCAGCCCGATCTACGGTATGCCGATCCTGAACGTCGACAAGGCGCAGACCGTGATCGTGCTGAAGCGCAGCATGCGCCCCGGTTTCGCCGGCATCGAGAACCAACTCTTCCATGAACCGAATACCGTGATGCTCTTCGGCGATGCGAAAGATTCGCTGACGAAGCTGACGAGCGCCATCAAGGAGTCGTGACGTACCTCGCAAATCACCAGCACGCGGGGAGGGAAGGAGAACGACGGGCCTCAACGGCCCGTCGTTCTTTTCGTGTGTCGTTCGGTTGTGCGTTATGACGGAGAAGACGGCGGCTGCTCGTCATCCTTCTTCTCGCGATCCGCCTGCTCGCGCTCGAGATTTTTGGCGAGCTGATCGAGCTGTTCGTTGAGCGTGCGCAGGCCACGCGCGGCGACATCGCGCGCATCGCCCATCGAGCGGCTGCCGGCAGCGCGGGTCGTCTTGAAGGCAGCCGAGCGCTCCTGCTCGGTTTCGGTTGCGACGCGCCTGAAAACGCGCTCCAGCCGATCGGCTGATTCGCGCAGGTCATCTTCGATACGGCGCGCGGTTTCCTCGTTGTCGGGCTGATCGGTCGTTGACGAACGCTCCTCGGACCAGGCCGTTCGGAACGACGACGCGATGCGCGTTACCAACTCCTGAATCTGCGTCCCAACTTCACGCCAGGAGTCGGATGGAGGGGTTTCGTGGTGCTCGCCATTGTTGACAGGTTCGATCGACATGGGGGCCTCCAGGATGGTGTGCGACAACCGTCGCACGTTGCGGTCAATCGAGGCGATCTCGCTCACGGCGCGCGTGCGGATTCGGATGCGACACGTGATCGCCGCTCGTCATAATCGTACCGCGAACGTGCCGGAGCGTGTTTCTCGCGCTGAACTCAATATATGAAATACGCTGCTCTCTCTCCGCCTCTGCGCGAGTTAATCCTTCAGTAGCTCGTTGACACGCGGGCCGACGGTGCCGGCCAGCAGGCGGATCGTGCGGCGGATACGGCGCGCATCAACGCCAGTCAGGTACGGATTCGCCAGGAAGACATCGAGCTGTAGACGGCGGGCGGTTTCAGCCAGGCGCTGAGCACAGGTCTCCGGTCCGCCGCCGATAATGACATCGGTGTCGAGCATATGCTGGACAGAGGAGCGCGCTTCGTCGCGCGTCATCTTGCCCGGCGGCTCGCCCTGAATGCCGCGTGGCAGTGTCGTGAAATGCCCGCCGATCTCCATGACGTCTTTCGTCATCTCATCCATGGCACGCTCATCACTCTCGGCCACGTAGAGGTGCCGCATGAGGGCAAGTTGCGGCCCATGGCCGGCGGCCGCGGCGGAGCCGGTCACGTCCGCGTCGCGAAAGGCTTTCGTCGGAGCGACCAGCCGCTCGGTCGGTTGAAAGCCGACCGCGACCGAGAGGCCATTGCGCGCCGCCCAGCCGATCGCCTGCGGATCATTACCCGCGAACCAGAGCGGCGGATGCGGCCGCTGCACCGGTGCTTCAACGTAGATATTCGTGAATTGATACGCCTGTCCCGGATGATCGAACGGCTCGCCGCGCCAGGCACGTGTGAGCAGCACGATCCCCTCCAGCAGCAGCGCTTGCCGGATCTGTGGCTCGATCCCGAGGCTGACCAGCTCCTCGACGCGATGGCCGAGCCCGACGCCTACCTCCATGCGGCCGTCGCTCAGATGGTCGAGCATCGAGACTTCCTCGGCCAGCCGGACCGGGTTATGCAGCGGCAGCGTATATGCAAGTGCGCCGAGGTGGATGCGCTTCGTCTTCGCGGCGACAGCGGCGAGCCAGACACTCGGCGCCGGGCTGCGATAGAGCGGCATAAAGTGCCGCTCGGCGACGAAGTAGTAATCGAGCCCGGCCTCGTCGGCAATAATCGCGTCTTTCAGATGCGCGGCATACGCGTGTTGTGAAGTCGTTTGCTCGAGCACCTGCATGATATCGAACAGACCAAAGCGCAACTTTTTCTCCGCCATTCTGTGCCACCTCGAATACGGGACGAATGTAACACAACGACCGCGCTTGAGTTTGATCCGATGATCCCGTACAGTGACGCGGCGCCACTCACCCAACATCGGCAGCGTGGCGCTCTGCTCAGTCGCGTTCAATACGGGAGGCAATGTGGAATATCGCCAACTTGGTCGAAGCGGAGTACCTGTTTCGGTGATCGGCATCGGTAGCAATCAGTTCGGCCGGGCGGTCGATGAGGCAGGAACCGCCCGCGTCATTCACCAGGCCATCGATCGCGGCATCAATTTTATCGATACGGCCGATATTTACACCGGCACCGTCTCCGAGTCGCACCTCGGCAAGGCGCTCGCCGGCAAGCGCGATCAGGTCGTGCTCGCCACCAAGACCGGCATGAAACTGGGCGACGGCCCGGAGGCGATGGGTCTTTCACGACGCCGCATCAACGCGGCGATCGATGCCAGTCTGAAACGCCTGAACACCGATTATGTCGACCTTTATTACATGCACCAGCCTGATCCGAAGACGCCGATCGAGGAGACGATGCGCGCGCTGAACGACCTCGTCACCTCCGGCAAGATCCGCTACTACGCCTTCTCGAACTTCGCCGGCTGGCAGGTCGCCGAGATCGTGGCGCTCTGCGAGCAGCGCGGCTATCAGGTGCCGGTCGTCAGCCAGTCGCTCTACAACATGATCGAACGCGAGATCGAAACCGAACTCATCCCAGCCTGCGAGCACTTCGGTCTGAGCATCGTCCCCTTCTCGCCGCTCGCCAGCGGCTTTCTCACCGGCAAATATCGCCGTGGCGAACCGGTGCCGGAGGGCGTCCGCGGCGCCAACAACGCTGCCTGGCAGGAACGCCGCCTGACCGAGCGTAATTTCGCGGTGCAGGATGTCGCCGATAAATTCGCCGCCGAGCACAACCGCTCGATCAGCGATCTGGCGATCGCCTGGCTGCTCGGGCACCAGGTCGTCTGCTCGGTCATTGCCGGTGTCACCAAGCCGGAGCAGGTCGACGCGAATGCCAACGCCGCCGAATGGTCGCTCAGTGCAGACGAACTGGCCGAACTGGATAACCGTCTCAAGGCGGCAAACGCACTCTAAGAGGTTTGCGAGGATATTATGACAACTCGCGTCGACGAGTTTCGCGATTATCGCACAAAGATGAACGAGCGGATCGGCGAGATTGAGCATCTCGGCATCAAACGCTTCTTCAATCTCGATACTGCCGCCTACCGTGATCAGGCGCTGGACGGCAAGACCAAGGAATTGCTCGGCCTCGTCGCCTCAACGGTCATGCGCTGTAACGACTGCATCGACTATCACCTCGATCAGTGCGTCAGCATCGGCTGGAGCGACGAGGAACTCTACGACGCGCTCAACGTCGCACTCGTCGTCGGCGGCAGCATCGTCATCCCCCACCTGCGCCATGCCGTGGAGACGATCGATTTGCTGCGAGCAGAGGAGAACGCGGGCGAGTGAGGGAACGGCAGCCCTCACCCCCGGCCCCTCTCCCGTCGCGAACGGGAGAGGGGAGTCTTAGGGGACGTTGATTGGGTTCCGGCGACGCGTGTACGGTGGGGGACATGGGCGCCTTGAATGTCGCCCAAGCGACGTTCGTCACGCGTCTCCGCCCCTCCCCCCTCCGCTCCGACTACCGCTTCAACAGGTCATCCACCGAATACTTCCCGGGTCCGGTCAGCGCCAGCGTCGCTGCGATGATGGCGAAGAGACTCGGCATCTCAAATCCGCCCTGGCCGGAAAAGCCGTTGGCCCAGTGTGCCTTGCGAATCGCCGTGAGCATATTGAACAGAACGGCGGGCGCGGCCAGTCGAGTCAGAAATCCGAGAGCCAGCGCGATCCCGCCGCCAAATTCGGCGGCGCCCGAGGCGTAGGCAGCGAGTTGCGGCAGCGGCACTTCCATTCGCTCCAGGCCCTTGGCAAAGGCCGCCGGACCGCTCCGTTCAACCGATGCCTGAAAATTCTTGCCGTACAGCTTGGTTAATGCCGGATGCGCCTGCTTACCCTCTCCACCAAAGAGCTTCGGGTAGCCGTGCGAAACCAGCGCGACGCCGGAACCGAGACGCAGCAACAGCAGACCGGCGTTTATATACGACTTGGACATGGCATTCCATCCTTCGCTGCAATCGGGTATCTCCGCCGCCCATGCTGACTTCGACGACCATCACCCGTAACTCCGATCGACCCTCAGATATTTCGCCGGAGCGTCATGCGTGAACCGTTTTCGTTGCTCGACCTCATCGCGTATCCTGTTCCACGGCGTTTGGTGATCCGAGGCTATGATAGAATGCGGCAGCCGGTGCTCTTGATACCGCGCCTGAGAGCGCCGTTTTTTTCTGTTCCGCGTTGTGTCACGGAGCGAACGTCTTTGGCGAAGCAGTTGGGAATTGATCTCGGAACGGCGAACGTGCTTGTCTACGTTCGTGGTCGAGGCATCGTGATCAACGAGCCATCGGTCGTTGCGATCTCGGCGCGTGACGGCAAGGTAAAGGCCGTCGGCATTGAGGCGCGCAACATGCTCGGCCGCGAGCCGCGCGAGACGATCGAAGTCGTGCGACCGATGCGCGACGGCGTCATTGCCGATTACGTCGTCACGCAGGAGATGCTCCGCTACTTCATCAACAAGGCGGTCGGCCGCTTCTCGCTCGTCCGACCCGAAGTGATGATCTGCGTGCCGGCCGGCGTTACCGGCGTCGAACGACGCGCGGTGCGCGA
This sequence comes from uncultured Thermomicrobiales bacterium, assembly GCA_937891245.1. GTDB lineage: Bacteria > Chloroflexota > Chloroflexia > Thermomicrobiales > Thermomicrobiaceae > CALAGB01. Next base: position 5,666 of record CALAGB010000338.1, read on the forward strand.
TGCCGCCCTGAACGCGGGCGCGCGCCGTGCTTTCCTGATCAGCGAACCGCTGGCGGCCGCTATCGGCGCCAAAGTGCCGGTCGCCGATCCGAGCGGCAACATGGTGATCGATATCGGCGGAGGCACAGCCGAAGTCGCGGTCATCTCCTTGAACGGCATCGTCGTCGCCAAGTCAATCCGCGTCGGTGGCAATCGCTTCGATGATTCAATCGCCAACTACATCAAGCGCAAATACAACCTGCGCATCGGCGAGCGCACCGCCGAAGAGGTGAAAATCGCCATCGGCTCCGCCATGCCGGGCGACGAAGATCAGATGATGGAAGTACGCGGCCGCGATGAAGTCGCCGGCCTGCCGCGGACCATTCAGATCCACGCCAACGAAATCGTCGAAGCGATGACCGAACCGCTGGAAGCGATCATCGGCGCCGTGCGCGCCGTGCTCGAAGAGACGCCGCCCGAACTGTCGTCCGACATTATCGACAAAGGGATGGTGCTCACCGGTGGCGGCGCCTTGCTGCGCAATCTCGATCACCTGCTGACCGAAGTCACCGGCGTTCCCTGCTACGTTGCCGACGATCCGCTCAGCTGCGTCGCGATCGGCACCGGCCTCGCCCTCGAATACTTCGACATCATCCGCGACAGCCTCGAAGAGCTGTAGGCCTCAACACCGCAGGACATCGCGCTTGCCACTCATCCGATCCGTTTCCCCTCGTCATCCACCCCGCCGCCTTGCCATCCTGGGCCACACCAGTCATCCACCCACAACTGTCATCCTGAGCCGCTGCGAAGGATCTCCTGCCCGTATCCCGGCCGCGTGGTCGCTGGGGAAAGCCAGGAGAGATCCTCCGGCCGTGGCTTCGGGATGACAAGGCGGGGGGTGGGCGTTACGCGTGCGGATCTGTCAAGACGCCGGTGATCGAATGATTATAATGAGAGCCGGTTAAACGCTTGAAAGGCTTCAGCATCATGGCTAACGCAGACGTTCGCAGCGAACAATTGATCGATGAACTCGGCAAATCCTACCCCGATCGACCGGAAGTCGCGGCTAAACCGAGTGGACGAGTTCTACCGATCAGCGTTCACGACCTGGCAAAAGATCCCGAAGTCGCCGCGTACATCGAAGCCGCCAACGCCAACCTTGGTGTGCTCGGCTTCACCGAACACGGCACGCGCCACGCCAATCTCGTCGCCAGCATCGCCCGCAATGTGTTGCGTCGCCTCGAATACGAACCGCATTTGCAGGAACTCGCGGCGATCGCCGGTTACCTGCACGACATCGGCAATGTCGTCAGCCGCTACGACCACGGGACGACTGGTGCGTTACTTTCACGGGAGATCCTTGTTCGCCAACAAGTGGCCTATGAGGATGTCGCGTTGATCCTTGGCGCGATCGGGAGTCATGGGGACGATTCCCAACGACTTGGCGAAGCCGTCCATCCCGTGTCCGCGGCGCTGATTCTGGCCGATAAGTCGGACGTGCATCGCAGCCGGGTTCGTGAAAAGGATCGCAGCGCGTTTGACCAGCACGACCGGCTGAATTACGCTTCTAAATCGTCGTTTCTGCGCGTCGATAAGGAGAAGCACCGCATTACGTTGGAGTTGACGATTGACACGAACATCTCGCAAGTCATGACCTATTTCGAGATCTACCTTCCGAGGATGCTGATGTGTCGGCGCGCGGCCGAGTTTCTCGGCTGCGACTTTCATCTCAACATCAACGAGGTGGAACTGCTCTAGGCATGGGGACGCTCATCACCAACCTCGGCATTCGGAAGCGCTCCGTCGCCGAGGGCACCATCGATCTCTACATGCTCGTCACCACCGCCGTCTTGATCGGCTTCGGGCTGGTCGCGATCTGGAGCGCCGAGGGCGCCGGACCGATCACACCTGGCAGCCTCGTCGTGCGCCAGATCTTTTTCGTACTGGTCGGGCTTCCAATCCTCTTCGTGCTCACGGCGGTTGACTACCGCTACATCAAGAGTCTTGCCTGGCTCATCTATCTCGGCACGCTCGCCGAGTTGGCGCTGGTGATGGTGCTCGGGCAAACAGTCAACGGTTCGACCCGTTGGATCGATATCGGACCGATCTCGCTGCAGCCATCGGAAATTGCCAAGCTCGGCGTCATCATCTCGCTGGCGGCCTTCATTGCCGATCGGGGTGATGAGATGGCGAGCCTGCTCAATTTCATCCTCTCCGGCGTCCTCGTGCTCGTCCCGATGCTGCTCGTTTACCAGCAGCCGGACCTCGGCACGGCCGGCGTCTTCGCCTTCATCTGGCTTTCGATGATTCTGATGAGCCGAGCACGCCCGATCTATATCATCGGCACCATTCTGTCGTTGCCGGTTATTGGCGTGGTCGCCTGGCGTTTCCTGCTGCACGATTACATGCGCGCTCGCTTACTCATCTCGTTCGAGCCGCAAAACGACTACCTCGGTGCCGGCTACAACATCATCCAGGCACGGGCAACGATTGGCGCCGGTGGTCCGATCGGTCATGGGCTGCACGGCAGCCTGCAGAGTCAACTCGATCTGCTACGCGTGCGCACAACCGACTTCATCTTCGCGCATACGATGGGAATGTTCGGCTTCGTCGGCGCGATCGCGCTCTTTCTCGTCTTCGGCATCTTGCTCTGGCGGATTCTGAACGTCGCGACGGTTGCGCGCGATAACTTCGGCCAGATGGTCGCCATCGGCGTGGCCGCGGTCGTATTCTTCCAGGCATTCGTTAACGCCGGCATGAACGTCGGCATTATGCCGGTGACCGGCATACCGCTCCCCTTCATCAGCCTGGGCGGCAGCTCGCTCTGGACGCTCCTCGCCTGCCTCGGGCTTTTACAGAGCATCCTCATTCACAACCAGCGGCTTGGTTTCCAACCGAGATAAGACTGGTTTTCTCGCAGAGTCGCAGAGGACGCAGAGTATTACGTCTGCATCCTCTGCGACTCTGCGAGAGATATTCGTTCAGTCCTAGTGTGTGCCGATCAGCTCGGAGGGGAGTGTCTCGCCGTTCTGGCGCAGGAAGGCAACGAGGTCGTCCGGAGCGACGCGCCATTCGTCGGAAAGATCGTCGTGCTGTCCGCTCAGTTCGCCGGTACGCAGCCAGTATTGCACCGCGTCGGGGTGGAACTGGAGGATGTGTGCCACTTCACTGATCGAATATCCACCACGCCGATTACTCTCCAGCATCTGTCGCTCCTCTGTTCGTGACTCGCAGTGTACGTACGGACTAGTCTAGCAGAGGTAGTGACAATTTGGAAAGGGGTTAATCGGCGACGTTCGCGGCTCCTGTCGTGGCGACCAGGTCACGTTTCGTCTCTTCAGCCAGCCGAGCGAACCAGCGATGTGGCCGGTCGTCGGACGTAAGCTCCGGATGGAACGACGTGACGATCAGGTTGCGCTGGCGCGCCGCCACGATCTGACCGTTTTCCAGCCGTGACAGCACCTCGACGTCCGGCCCCACCGCCGAAATGACCGGTGCGCGGATAAAGACGGCATGGATCGGCGTCTCAGCCACCGCCGGTATCTCAAGATCAGTTTCGAAACTGTCGAGCTGCGAGCCGAAGGCGTTGCGCCGCACCGTTAGATCCATGAGGTCGAGCAGCGGCTGCGAACGCGCGCGCGTATCCTCATCGACCGCATGGGCGAGCAGGATCATTCCGGCACACGTGCCCCAGAGCGGCCGGCCGGAATGCGCCAGCTCGATAATTGGCGCGCGCAGTTCGAAGCGATCGATCAGCTTACCGATTGTGGTGCTCTCGCCGCCGGGAATGATCAGCCCGTCAAGCTCGGCGATCTGTTCCGGCAAGCGTATCTCCCGCGCGTCGACGCCGATCTGTTCGAGCTTCTTGATATGTTCGATAAACGCCCCTTGCAGGGCAAGCACGCCGATGACGGTCACGCCGGTTTCCTCTCGTTCATCTGAGAGATCGGCCCGGCTCGCGCGGCAAAACCGCGAGCCGGACCGTGTCGCTCGATTTACCAGCCGCGGGTGGCCAGCAGTTGCTCCTGCGGAATTTCGGTCAGCTCCAGTCCGCGCATCGGCTCGCCCAGTCCTCGGCTCACCTCGGCCAGGATCTTGGCGTCGCGGAAGTGGGTCGTCGCCTCGACGATCGCCTTGCCGCGCTCCAGCGGATTCTCCGACTTGAAGATGCCCGAGCCGACGAAGTTCCCTTCAGCGCCCAGCTGCATCACCAGCGCGGCGTCGGCCGGAGTCGCGATACCGCCGGCGCAGAAGAGAACGACCGGCAGCTTGCCCGTTTCGGCGACTTCGAGGACCAGTTCATAGGGGGCGCCGAGATCGCGCGCTTCGGACATCAATTCTTCGCGCGGCAGGCTCTGCAGCCGCTTGATGCCGCCCAGGATCTCGCGCAAGTGGCGCACCGCTTCGACGATATTGCCGGTGCCCGCCTCGCCCTTGCTCCGGATCATCGCGGCGCCCTCGCCGATGCGCCGCAGCGCTTCACCGAGGTTGCGCGCCCCACAGACGAAGGGGATGTTGAACTGATGCTTTTCGATGTGATAGCGATCGTCGGCGGGCGTGAGCACTTCGCTCTCATCGATATAGTCGATGCCGATCGCTTCCAGAATCTGCGCTTCAACGAAATGCCCGATGCGTGCCTTCGCCATCACCGGAATCGTGACCGCCTCCTTGATGCCGATGATCAGATCGGGATCGCTCATGCGCGCAACGCCGCCGTCACGCCGGATGTCCGAGGGTACGCGCTCCAGCGCCATCACCGCGCAGGCACCCGCCTCTTCGGCGATCCTCGCCTGCTCCGGCGTGACAACGTCCATGATCACGCCGCCCTTGAGCATCTGCGCCAGGCCGGCCTTCGTCGTCCAGGTCGACTTCTCCATCGAATGCAATCCTTTCAGTACATCAAACAATCGGCGTTACCGGCGCTTCGTTGCGGATCGTCACACCCGTGCGCGAGGCACGCAGGCTGTCGAGCGCACGTGCGAGCCGAACGACGCCTTCGTCAATTTCGTCTTCACCCGGCAGGGTGAAGTTGAGGCGTAAGGTCGATTCCCCCTCCCCATCGGGGTAGAAGGTTTCGCCCGGCGCGATCGCGACGCCTTCGCGCGCCGCTTCGGCCAACAGATCACGCGAACGGAGCCCGTCACGCAGACGGCACCAGAGATAGAAGCCGCCGGCCGGCCGGCTCCAGCTCATGGCATCACCCACGTTCGCTTCCAGCGCCGCGATCATGCGATCACGACGCGCGGGGTAGATCCGGCGCAGTCGTTCGAGATGTGGACCGATCAGGCCACGTTCGAGGAAGGCCCAGACGGCCCACTGCGCCAGCGGGTTGGTATCCAGATCGACGATCTGCTTCATCTGCGTCAGCCGTTCGATCACCGGCCGTGGCGCGGCGATCCAGCCGATGCGGAAACCCGGGAAGAGCATCTTGGAAACGGTACTAAGATAGATGACGCTGCCGTGCCGGTCGAGCGCAGAGAGCGACGGCAACGGCTGTCCCTCATAGCGCAGCGCGCCGTACGGGTCGTCTTCGATGATCGGCACCTGATAGCGCTGCGACAGTGCCAGCAGCCGTTGGCGGCGGTCATAGCTCATGCTCGATCCGGTTGGGTTCTGGAAGGTCGGCAAGGTATAGATGAGCTTCGGACGCCGCCGCCCGATCAGGTCTTCCAGCAGACCGACGCGCATGCCGTCGGCATCAACCGGTATCGGCAAAAGACGCGCACCGGCGGCGCGGAACACCTGCAACGCGCCGAGGTAGGTTGGTGATTCGATGGCGACCAGATCACCCGGTTCGATCATCGTGCGGGCGAGCAGGTAGAGCCCCTGCTGCGAACCGGCGACCACCAGCACGTCATTCGGATCGACGGAACGCCGTTCGCCGCCCATCCGCGCCGCCAGCGCCGAGCGCAGCGGCGGATAGCCTTCGGTCGGACAGTATTGCAGCAGCGACTGCCCCGCCTCGTGCAGGGCACCATCGAGCAGGTCGCGGATCGTCTCGATCGGATAGAGCTCGGGGGTCGGGATGCCGGTGGCGAAGGAGATGACATCGGAGCGCGCCGACACGATGCGTGTATCGCGCAGTAGCGTCGTGTTCATCACATCAGTCGTCGAGGTGAAGAGCTGTTCCCAGGGCATTTCGGTACGGGTGCCCTCGTACGGCCCATCGGCGCTCGACACACCAGCCACCGCCGTACCGCGACCGACATGTCCGCTGATCAGCCCCTCGGCGGCCAATTCGCGATAGGCGTTCACAATGGTCGTGCGGTTGACCCCGAGCATCGCGGCCAGCCGGCGTTCCGGTGGCAGCTGAGCGCCCGTTACAAGTTCACCGTTGCGGATTTGCTCGCGCAACTGGTTGGCGATCTGTATGTAGAGCGGTGTCGCGGACGCACGATCAAGCCCGATAACCATCCGATCCTCCGATTGGTCCCGTCCAAAATAACGCTAGCACCGCCAATGGTACCCGCAAAGCTCCAATTCGGCGCGAATCGGTACCGTCCAATCCCGTTTTCACCGCCGCACCACCCGAACCCGGCCATCATTCTGCCGCCCCGGCTGTCATCCTGAGTACGCTGACCAACGTGCTGTGTCTCGTAGGGGCAGCCCCCTGTGGCTGCCTCGGTGGCCGACCGATCGGCTCGCTGGCGCGCGACCCGGGCAGCCACGGGGGGCTGCCCCTACCGGCGAACATCTCGGAAATCCGACAATTCATGCCGGAGCACGTCAAGAGAGGATCCATTTGGTAGATCTCCGCGGCGTTCCCCCAAGAATGAAGTTTGGGAGACGGTTCGAGACGGCGGAGAGCGTTGGACGATTCTTGGCAACGAACGGCTTATACTTGGGCTGGATGCACAAGGAGAGCGATACGTGGCCGAACCCGCGTCGCCGGTTGCCCGCCGTATCGCACAAGGAAGACAGGTACGCGACCCGATGCCGGAGATCATGTTGCGCGATCTGTGCCGATGGGATCGGCGCCTGGTGATAGTCCCGGCGCGTGGGATGTCACTCGATAGCGCGCTCGATCGCGGGGTAACTTGGGCTGCATCGATCCGCGCGGCGCCGCCGCACCTGCCGCAACTGCGCGGCGACGAACTGCTGGTGCTACCGTTGCGCGTGCTGGAGCAGATCGAGCTGGGTGAGGAGTTGACGCGGGAGGGCCTGCTTGAGCAGATCATTCACCAGCCGATCGCCGCCATCTTGACCGAGCCGGCCTTCAGCGAGGATCCGATCGACCAGGTTCCGTTGTTGACGTTGCCCGCGCCGATTCAGCACGACGCTGAAGGAAACCTCAACCGCCTCATTACCGAAAAACGGGCCGAACTCTATCGCCTCGGCGCCGACCTCTCGCGGCGCCTCTCGCATGCCAGCGTCGATCCGCGCGGCATCGCGGCACTGCTGGAGAGCGCGAGCGAGCTCACCCGGCCACCGCTCCTCCTTGAAGATCGCGACGGCAACGTCGTCGCCCAAAGCGGTGAGGCACCGTTGCCGAGCGGACAGCGCGTTATCGGGCGCGCGCGCGTCGTCGACGGCACCTTGTACGGGATCGAAGAAGATGGCATCGAGTATCTGATCGTGACGCTGTCGGCCGGTGGTCGATCAGGCTATCTCTCCATGAGCGGTGAACCAGGCACCCTGACCGAGGGCGATCGGCTGGTGCTGGTCCAGACCGCCGGGA
>CALAGB010000339.1 GCA_937891245.1 uncultured Thermomicrobiales bacterium
TGCTCTCCGGTTCGTTGCCACAAATCATCGTGCCAATGGCGGCCGCGCTCGGCGTTGAGCATGTCATCTGCAGTACGCTGGAAGAGCGGGCAAGCCGCTTTACCGGACGGCTGGTCGGTCCCCATCCGTATGGCGGCGGAAAGGCGTTGCTGATCCAACGTTTCGCGGCGGATCTGAAAATCGAGCTGCAGCGATCATTCTGCTACGCCGATCATCATTCAGACGAACCGGTGCTCAGCCTCTTCGGGCACCCGGTTTGTATCAACCCGAACGAGCGTCTGCGCCTGATCGCGCAGCGTCTCGGCTGGCCCATCGAAGAATTTCGCTGAGCGCTGGGTTTAGGGCAGTGGCGAAGAGCAAACGGCGTTCAAGCGGCATGCCTGATCTGAAATCGCGCGCCGCCTATTACCTCGCCTCGGCGTTGGGCCGGTTCAGCACCCTCTTTCCGATCGGTCTCGGCTACTGGCTGAGTGATCGAGGTGGTGACCTCGTGTGGGCGCTCGTGCCCGGCTACCGGGCGAACGTGCGGGCCAATCTCTCGCGTGCCACGGGGCGACCGGAAAACAGCCGCGAGGTGCGGCGTCTGTCGCGCAAGGTCTTCCAGTACAGCGCGCGCAATTTCTTCGACCTGATGCGCGTCGCGTTGCTGTCCGATGACGAATTGCGTGCGGCCGTTTATGGCTCGAAGGAGAGCTGGGGACGGCTCGAAGCGGCGCGACAAGCGGGCAAGGGCGGCATCATCGCGAGCGCACATTTCGGTGCATTCGACTACACCGGCCAGTCGATCTTTATTCATGGCTACCCGATCATCTCGCTAACGACGCGCACGGTTTCGCCGTTCATCTATCGGGTCGTCACGTTGCTCCGCAAGAGCCACGGATTGACGATCGAGGAAGCGACGCCGGCCGGGGTACGACGAATGATCGGAGCGATTCGGCGTGGTGAGTTCGCCGGGTTGATCACCGATCGCGACTTTTTCCAGAACGGCGTCGAGGTCGAATTCTTCGGCGAGAAGACAACGCTCCCGTCCGGGCCGGCTCGCATCGCGCGCGACAGCGGTGCCCCGATTTTGGCCGTCTTCACCAAACGGCTATCAAAGGGCTATATTCTGACGGTGGAAGAGCCGTTTTACGTCGAGCGGAGCGATGACGCGCGCCGTGATATCCGCGAAGCGATGCAGAAAATCGTCGCCATTTTTGAGCGCCAGATCCGCGAGAACCCCGAGCAGTGGGTGATGTTTCAGCGTGTCTGGCCCGCGACCGGCAGCCCATCACCTGCGCCCGTCGATCGCCCGTCCGAGTCGGTGGTCGCGCCGTTCAGCGAGAGTCCGTCCGGCGCTAGCGATAATTGACGAACTGCAGCGCAACATCGAGTTCTTTCCCCTTGAGCGACTGGATAACGGCCTGCAGATCATCTTTGTTCTTGGCTGAGACGCGAATCGCATCGCCCTGGATCTGCGGCGTCACCTTCTTGTAATCGCTGCGTATCTCCTTCACCAACTGCTTGGCAAGCGTCTCCGGAATGCCGCGTCGCAGTTTGACGACCTGGCGCACCCGGCCGCCGCTTGCGTCCTCAACTGGTTGATAGTCGAGTATCTTGAGCGAAAGTCCACGCCGGATGACGCGCGTATCGAGAATATCGGTGACTGAGCTGAGCGTGAACTCGTCGGCAGTCGCGATGACGATCTGATCCTTCTCCTGTGTCATTTCCGTCTTCGAATCCTTCAGATCGTAGCGTGTGGTGATTTCTCGCATCGCCTGATCGATGGCGTTGCGCAACTCCTGCTGATCGAAATCCGAAACGACATCAAATGAAAACGTAGCGGCCATTCCGTGGGCTCCTTCCATTCAGTTCCTGACCAAGTATGATAGAGAGGCAACCTGCCGAACAACTTGCCGCGTTTGGCGGACGTTCGTCAGACGTGGAGGCGCTGTGCGCGATTCGTACCGTGATATCCCGCAATTGATGCGTGCCGAGGCTCCATTCGTGACGATTCGATACGACCTCTCCCAGCGCAGCGATATCGCCGTGATCGCGCCTCATGCCGGCCTGATTGAACCATTCACGGGAGAGTTGGCCGAAGCGATCGCCGGTCGTGAGCATCGGTTCTACTGTTTTGCCGGTCGCGCAAATCAGGACAACCGGCGCCTGCATATCACGTCGACCCACTTTTCCGAGCCGGCGCTAACACGCGTCTTGCTCGGCGCCTCGGTCGCGGTGACAATACATGGATGTCGCCAGCCGCTGGCGCCGGTGACACATCTTGGCGGCAACAACGTTCGCCTGCGGAATCGTCTTGATCGCGCCTTGCGTCACGCCGGCTTCGAGGTCGATCGGGCGCAGCCGCCGCTCGCCGGTCGCCATCCCCATAATCTCGTGAACCGGACAATCCAGGGCGGGGTCCAACTCGAGATTTCACGCGTGCAGCGCCGTGAACTTGGTGAGGCGTATCGACGGGTCGACCAGCACGAACCCGACTGTTCCTGCTGCTTTTGTCGCTACGTGGCGGCAGTACGGAGTGCCTTGGACGCGTATTGCTGTACGACGCGCGCACATCATTACCGGAATCGCTGAGGCGTGGCAGCTACGCGCCGGTTGACTTCCCACGGTCACTCATCTGAAGCGGTCCCGTTTCGATCATCGGCTGAAGCTCTTCTTCATATGGCATCACGTGGAGCACATTGTCGTGAATCGAGGCGATGCGGACGCGTTCGCCTTCAGCCACATCTGGCCCGTCGCTGATCGCCGGCAATTCCTGACCGTGCAAACTAACCTGCCCCCGCGGCCGCAGCGCCTGGCTGACGACGGCATCGGTACCGACCAATGCCGCGGTGTACGGCAACAAACCCTGGGTGCGCGCACGGGCACTCAAACGCATCATGATCACCATCGCAACACAGATGACAACGGTCGACGCTACGATCACCCACCAGGTGACCCGAACGGCCGGCACGATCGCCGAGGTTTCGCGCACCGGGCGATAGAGCGTGTAGGAACCGACGAGGTAGAGAATGATGCCGAGTGGACCGAGCAGGGTGAATTTCGGCGTGAACAGCTCGCGAATCAGGATGAGAAAAGCAACGACCATCAGGATGACCGCGAGCCAGGAAACCGGCATGTTGCCGAACGCGACGAAGGCGGCTGCCAGACAGATGATGGCCGGTACCCCGGCGATGAGCCGCCCCGGATTGAATAACTCGATAATCAGCAAGAGCGCGCCGAGACTGAAGAGAAGATAGGCGATGTTCGGGTCGGTGATCTGCTGCAGGATACGCGCGTGCCAGGACGATTTTTGCCAGACGATGCGCGCGTTCTCCGATTGGATCGTCGCCGGGCCTGCCAGCGTTTGAACCTGTTGCCCATTCACCTGCGAGAGCAGCCCTTCGATATTCGGCGCGATCGTGTCGATCAGTCCTTGCGCCCGCGCCTGGTCCGCCGTCAATTCATCATTGTTTGTGATAACGGCGGTGAGCGTAGAGACATTACGATCACGTGCGGCCGCGATGTTGGTGGCGAATTGCAAGGTTTGACTGAGATGCTGTTGTTGTTCGCCGGTCGAAGGGTTGACCCGCAAGCTTTCCGGGTTGCCGGCCCCGATCTTGGCGGCGGGTGCAACCGCCGCGATATTCCCGGCGAGTGTGATGAACAGCGCGCCGGAGAGGGCTTCGGTTTTCTGATCACCGTTGACGTAAACGATGATCGGAACCGTCGCGGAAAGGAACGCGCGCGTAATTTCCTGTACAGCGGTCTCGGTTCCGCCGGGCGAATCGATGACGAGCAAGAGCGCCGTTGCGTGATTGTGCTCAGCCGTACGCAGCGTTTCGATGACCTTGCTCGATGTGAGCGAACTGATGACGCCGCTGACGTGGATCGCATAGATACGTGGAGTTTCGGCCGAGACACGCGTTGGTGCGAGCGTAGCAAACAAGACGAAGAGGACCGCGCCGCAGAGGAGCCGGCGGATCTGATTGCATGCGCCTGTTTGATTGACCTTAGAAATCACGCCCTGCCGACCTCTTGCCTGAGACTCCGCTGATGACTTCGCGCGCGGGAGCAGTGCGTTCTCAACGTACGCTAATCCTAACATGATGGGCGTAGACGCCGGTCGTAGCGCGGATAATGCCGTGTGACGGCTGGCGGACCGGTGACAAATGTGGTACGCTGCGCAGCGCAGGTGGAGGGCTGATGCTCTCCACGTCTTTCATAGGAGAACAGGCGACGACCGGGAGCAGTAGACCGCGAAACGCAGCGAGTTGCCGGTTGGTGCGAGGCAACGGGAGTGGTCGAACTCGCCCGTGAGCCGTGCCGGATGCGATTTGTCGCGTAAGGGCGCCGGCTAACCCCCGTTATCGGGTACCAAGCGGATAGGTTTGGGGCTGTAGCTCAGCTGGGAGAGCACAACACTGGCAGTGTTGGGGTCAGGGGTTCGAGTCCCCTCAGCTCCACCCAATGGCCTATCAAGCAGGGTGGTACCGCGGAAGGAAGCCTTTCGTCCCTGAGTGGGCGAGAGGTTTTTTGTTTTTGGTTCTCTGTCTTCCCGTCTTTCGCTCGGCCAGCGCGGGGCGCCTCGGTGGAGGGTGTTATGGCGACAACGAAACCAGCGGTGCGTTCGGTACACACGGAACGCTACGATCCGCACGCGATCGAAGAAAAGTGGCAGAGGATCTGGGAACAGACGCGTCTGTACGAAACCAAAGAAGATCCACACCGACCGAAGTGGTACCACGTCACGATGTATCCATACCCGTCGGGCGATCTCCATATTGGGCATTGGTACGCGATGACGCCGTCCGACGCGGCAGCGCGATTCAAGCGGATGAACGGCTACAACGTCCTCTTCCCGATGGGCTTCGATGCGTTCGGCCTGCCGGCCGAAAATGCAGCGATCAAACGGGGCATTCACCCGTTCACCTGGACGATGGCGAACATCGAGCGAATGCGCAAGCAGATGCGTTCGATGGGCACCATGTTCGACTGGACGCGCGAGGTCGTGACCTGTGTGCCGGAGTATTACCACTGGAACCAGTGGCTCTTCCTGCAGTTGTTGAAGAAGGGGCTGGCCTATCGCGCGAACGCGCCGGTCTGGTGGTGTCCGCACTGTCAGACGGTCCTCGCCAACGAACAGGTCATTGCCGGCCGCTGCGAGCGTTGCGAAACTGAAGTTATCCGGCGCGATCTGGAGCAGTGGTTCTACCGGATTACCGCGTACGCCGACGAACTGTTGAGCTACGACGGCATCGAGTGGCCCGAACGTGTCAGGACGATGCAGCGCAACTGGATCGGCCGTTCGGAAGGGGCTCGTGTTCGCTTTACGGCGG
>CALAGB010000340.1 GCA_937891245.1 uncultured Thermomicrobiales bacterium
GTCGTGCCACGCTGGGAGGGCGACGCCAATTTCATGCCGATCCTGGCGAACACGATGGTGCTGCCGGAATTGATCCCCGTTACCTACGCCAAGCTGCGGGCAGAACTGGAGCTGTCGCTCCTCGGCAGACCGGAGGGGAGCCGGCTCGTGCCGCAGGCCGGCGCCGTCGTGTACCTGCCGAATGAGGCCAAGTTCGCGTTACGGCGGACGAGCGATGGCCACTATGTCTTGCCGAAGGGGCATGTCGAAGCGGGTGAAGCGGCCTGGCAGACGGCGGTGCGGGAGATCGATGAAGAGATGGGATTACGGGCTGAGATCATCGGCTGGGCCGGAACCGGTGCATTGAGCTTCAAGGGTACTGACCGGCTGATCGCGTATTTCGTGGTCAACGCGGAACCCGGTCCGGAATTCGTCCGGCATCTCAATGACGACACCGATCTCTTTGAGCCGGCCGATGCGCTGGCGATGCTCAGTTTTGAGAATGATCGCCACCTCCTGCAGACTGCGCTGGAGCAGATTGGTCAAGGCGTGGAGCGGGCCGGATGACGACCGTCCATATTCGACGGCTGACGCTGCTCCCGATCTTGCTGCTCCTGTTGGCGGTCGGCTGGCCGGCGCTGCGGGCGCCGCGTGCCGATGCCGCGAGCGATCAGGAGTACATCGCACTCGGCGACTCGATCGCGGCCGGACTCATCACCTCACTGCCGTCTGACCGCGGCTTTCCGGCGCTCGTGACGACGCAATTGCAGAAATTGGGGGCGACGCAAGCGGCGCCGGGCCACGTGAAGCTGTCGGATTTGGCCGTGCCGGGAGAAACGGCCGAAACGTTTGTTACCAATGGTCAGCTCGATGCCTTCAAGAACGAGATCGCGTCAGTGAAAGCGGCCGGGATCGACCTGAAGCTCGTCACGATAACGCTCGGCGGGAACGACTTGCTGAATCTGGCATCGGTCGCTCCAGCCGATCGCCAGGCCGGGCTCGATCGCTTCAAGACGGAGTATCCGGCCGCTGTCAACGACGTGCGCCAGGCGCTCGGCGGGCTCAAGCCGGTCATCGTCGTGACGACCTACTACGATCTCTCGGGTAGCGATCCGGCACAGCAGGGTAGCGATGCCTGGTGGGTTGCTCAATTCAATGACATTATCCGGTCGACTGCCCAGGCGGACGGCTTGAAGGTTGCCGATCTGGAGCGCGACTTCAGAGGGCATATCACGGATTGGACCTGGTATCCGACAGACGTTCACCCGAATAATGCCGGCCACGCTGAAATCGCGCGCCTCGTCTGGGCGGCGGCCGGTCTTGATGGGGTGCCGCCGGTGGTCACGGTCGTGAAACCAGCCGCGGGTGAATTGCCACGCGAGATGCCGACCATAGCGGTAACAGCCAGTGACAACGTCGACGTCACGAGCGTCGAACTCTGGGTGAACGACACGAAGGTATCGTCGCTGATTTATGAGCCGTCGCTGAAGCAGTACGTTGGCGTGTGGGACAGCGGCTCAGTGACCGACACGCAAGCTACGCTGAGCATTCGCGCCACCGATCTCGCCGGACATACGACGACGGCCACGGTCGACGTCACGAAACCGTCATCGTAAGCAGGAGGCAGCACGTCATGGTCGCACCACAACTTGCGTCCGCCAAAGTCGATCCGGACGTCGATCTCCAGGGAAAGCTGAGCGTCTTCACGCTGTCTGACCTGTTCCAAATGCTGAGCTTCACGCGCAAAACCGGCACGGTGACCCTGATTCAGGGCTGGAACTCACGCACGATTACGTTTGAGGATGGACGAGTCAGCTACGTCGCGGCCGGAAGTCGTTTGCCGACGATGATCGAATTGCTGCATCGTAACGGCAAGGTCGATCGCGAACAGATGGAGTCGTTGAAGCAGTCACGCGCGCGCAGCTCGGCGGAGATGATCGAGCAGCTCCGTCACGCCGGAGCGATCACGGCTGAAGACCTGCAGACGTGCCGCGAGCAGCTCCTGGAACTGTCAATCTACACTCTGTTCCTCTGGCGCAACTGCTATTTCACCTTTAAAGCGGGTGAAGTTGTGCGGGAGGGCGGCGTCGCGGTGGACGTCGATAGCATGCAGATCATCATCGAGGGAACGCGGCGCGTCGATGAATGGATCGAGGTCAGCCCGGTCGTGCCGTCGGTCTACATGATCTTCCGGACGCGCAAGGATCGTCCGTCCGAAGCTCCGCCGGGCGATCTGCCGCTCACGTTTGATCTGGTTGATGGGACGCGCGACGTTTTCGCCATCTCGCGCCGGCTCGGCTTTACGCAATTCCAGACCGCACGGGCGCTGTT
>CALAGB010000341.1 GCA_937891245.1 uncultured Thermomicrobiales bacterium
GGGGTGAGCCCAGGGGATATGTCCCGCCGGAGCCGGAGGTTGTGGTTGTCGAACGCGGTGCGCTGGCAACCGTGGATGACGGGTTGCTGGGGGCGGCTCGGTTCGTTGTGCTAATCGACCCGGTTGATCGGGACCGCTGGCACGTCGAAGCGCTGCTCGCGGGACGTCGCACAGCGCGCATCGTCGTCGTGCCATCCGCCGCCGCGATCGGGGCGGCTGAACACGCCCTGCTCTTCGCGCTCACGCTCTCCCGACGGCTCCTACCCGCCTATTCGGAATTGGTCGCCGGAACGCGCGACGCAAACGGATCGCCCCATCGCAACTGGGCGGGTTTGCCGGAGACGGGGTCGCTCAGCGGAAAAACCGTCGGCATCGTCGGCATGGGACGGAGTGGACGAGCGCTGGCCGAACGCGCACTCGGCTTCTGCATGCACGTCATCTATTACGATCTCGAGCGGAAACCGCGGGAGGAAGCGCGTCTCGCCGTCGAGCCGCGCCGCTTCGACCAACTGCTGCGCGAAGCGGACATCATCAGCCTGCACCTGCCGCTCACGCCTGAAACGCGACGGATGATTGACGCTCCCGAACTTGCCGCCATGAAACCAGACGCGTTACTGCTCAATGTCGCCGATGGCGGACTGATCGATGAAGGTGCACTGATTAAGGCGCTGCGGCAGGACGATATCGGGGGCGCCGGGCTCGATGCCTTTGCCTACGAACCGCTCGCGCCGGACAGCCCGCTCATCGGTTTTGAAAACGTCATCCTGACACCGGGTGTCGCCTGGATCAGCGAAGCAACCGAACGTGACGGCTGGCTCACTCAGGTTCGACACATCCTTGAGGTTAACGCGCTATAAGGATTATTCGGCAAGACGCCGTTCGAGCGCGCCGAGATCGAAGTAACTGCGCTGCGTGACGACGAGACCGTCGCGTACGGTATAAAACGCCGACATCGGCTGCACGACCGATGAGCCGTCGGACGTGACGACAACCGTCATTTCGAGCGCGACCCGCTCATTTTCGGCGACGATGGCGTCGATCGAGATCCACGTTCCGGGCCAGGCCGCCTCGGAGAACTCCAGCTGCTGGCGCAGCTCGTCCTTGCCGCGAACCCACTGCCCGGCGAGATCCACACCCGGCGACCAGAGGACGATGTCATCGGCGCACAGATGGAGCGCCTCATCGATCGCGCCGCGATTCAGCGCCGCGATGAGCGCTCGCACAATCTCAACCGGTTCGCTGGCCGCGCGCTCGTTCGCCACAACCGAATCGCCTACGATGCCAGCGTCAGAACGAGCTGCCCTGGTTGTAGCGCCACTGAACTGACCTGGACACCCGCCTGATCGACAGCCGCCGCGATTTGCTTATTGAACGCCGTTTCGACCTGATTGGTCGGCACGACCCAGCCGAGCGCACCGCTAATATGCCCGTTCGTCAGTACCGGGCTCCCATTCTGCATCGTGACCTGTCCAGTGTACTGACCGCTCATGCCATAGGCGCCGAAATCGACAACGAAGGCGTCGCCGGTAATCTGCACATGAACATCATCGAGTGGACCGAGAGACTCGGCGTTCTCCGCGATCTTTTGATTGATCTGGTCCTGGCTGATCGTCAGCGTCTGGCCGGCCAGCGCCGCGCCTGAGTTCGGCGTTACGCCGATGATCGTCGAACCGATCTGATCATCGAGCTGATTGCTGACTGATTTGCCGACGTACGGCTTGATGACCGACGACGAGAAGAACGTAACGAGCCCGATCACCACGATGGCCGCGACCAGAACGACCGCCAGCCAGGCGAGCAGCCCTTTCTTGGCGCCGGACCGTCGTTCGTAGCGCCGGTAACCGGCCGCCGCCGTGTTACTCTCTGCGGCGTACTGCGGACTCGGCCGGCGGCTCGCTTCGCGCCGCGTGAACGGCGCGCCGCATTCGGCACAACGCGTCGTCCCGAGCGGTTGTCGTGCCCCACAACGTGGGCAGTACATGGAGAGAACCTCCTCAGAATCCCGATAAATCGCGCGCCGGTTACCTCTCGATGCTGCCTGTGCGACCGCGCGCCTGTTGGTACGACGAATGTGGCCCGATCGGGTTACACCCAGCCGGTGTCCCTCGGCTAAAAACGCAACAAGCCTGCCACATTGGGCGAAGCGGATGCGGGCGATCGGTGTCGGAATCCATCGCCCATTTATGCCCGATCGCGTATGATGGCGACCGAGTGTGCGAGCAGTGGGGCGGAAGGGCGACGATGGGCGCGACGGTAGCGGCGGTGAATTGCGACGCGACTCATTCATTCAGTAAAGGCCAGCAGCAATCGATTCGACTCATCGCGGGACTGGGGGTCGAAGGCGACGCGCACTCCGGAATCACGGTGCAGCATCGCTCACGCGTGGCGCGCAATCCCGATCAGCCGAACTTGCGCCAGGTCCACCTCATCCACGGCGAATTGCACGACGAGCTGAACGCAGCCGGCTTCGACGTCGTGCCAGGCGGGATGGGTGAAAACATCCTGACGCGCGGCCTTGATCTGCTCGGGCTTCCGACCGGCACGCGACTCAAGATCGGCCCAGACGCGGTCATCGAGATCACCGGACTCCGCAACCCTTGCGCACAACTCGACGGGTACCGGCCCGGCCTGATGAAAGCGGTGCTCGATCGTGATGCCGAGGGCAAGCTGATCCGCAAGGCCGGGATTATGGCGATCGTCGTGAACGGCGGCGATGTCCAGGTTGGTGATCCGATCACGGTCGAACTGCCGGCCACGCCGCATAGCCCGCTCGAACCGGTCTGATCGCTGGATGATGAAACCAACCCATCTTCTGCAGCTTCTCGTTCTCGGCATCCTCTGGGGATCGTCGTACCTCTTTATCAAGGTCGCGGTCGATGGCGTCGATCCCGCCACGCTGGTGGCCGGACGATTGGCGATCGGCTCGCTCTTCCTGGTCTCGATGATGCGCGCACGCGGCCTCACACTGAACCACGACCGCACCGCCTGGTTCCATATCACGGCGATGGCCGTGATCGGCGTCGTGATTCCGCAGGTGCTCATCGCCTGGAGCGAGCAGCACGTGTCGTCGAGCGTCGCATCGATTCTGAACGCGACGACGCCCTTCTTCACGTTCCTCTTCGCGGCCGGTGTCTTTCAGATCGAAGCGTTCTCGCGCTCCAAGGTTGCCGGGCTGGTTGTCGGCTTCGCCGGAGTGGGGGTACTGACGGGTCGAGAGATTCTTGATCTCGCCTCAAACTCGGCCCAGGGCCAGGTCGCGCTCTTGCTTTCATCAGTCGGCTACGGGGTCGCCTTCGCCTATGCGCGGCGCTATATGAAGGGCGAGCCGC
>CALAGB010000342.1 GCA_937891245.1 uncultured Thermomicrobiales bacterium
TCTGCCGGCGCTCTTCGTCATCGCCTCGCTCGCGCTGATTGCGGTGTTTGGCGGCGCACTCGGGATCATCGCGCTGGTGTTGAAATGGGGTCGAGCGCCAGGTTGGATCGCGCGACGCGTTCCGGCCTACGTCGGTGCGTTCATTCGACAGGCACGCAGCCATCAGCTGCGGCCACGCGATATGGTGACCCCGCTGCTGCTCTCAATTTGCGTCGATCTCTGTGGGGCGATGATGCTCTATACAGCGCTGGTATCGGTCGGCAAACATTCCGGCATCTTGCCTGCCTTCGCCGCCTATCAGGTGGAGATGTTCTTCAATGTCGTGACGCCACTCTTCCAGGGTTTCGGCATCACCGATCTCTCCATCGCCGTCGCCCTGAACA
Source organism: uncultured Thermomicrobiales bacterium (assembly GCA_937891245.1). Classification (GTDB taxonomy): domain Bacteria; phylum Chloroflexota; class Chloroflexia; order Thermomicrobiales; family Thermomicrobiaceae; genus CALAGB01. The sequence continues at coordinate 384 of CALAGB010000342.1, forward strand.
ACCTCGGCATCCCGGTCTCGACAGCGGCAACCGCGACTATCGTCTACCGTCTCTGGGATCTCTGGGTGCCCTTGCTCGCCGGTGCGGCGCTGCATCTCGCCCATCGACGCGCCTTCCCTCGCCGTTCGCACTCCGTTTGAGGCCGAGAACCTCTCGCGGACGGTCTACTCCCCGTGCCGGCGGTGATTCTGAACAGCCGCGAAGAATCTCTTTCCCGTCCCTCTTCGCCCTATGCCGGGGATCGTTCACCGAGGTACAGGACGACGAAATGCACTCCATACGAGCGTGCGATGGGAAGCGTTCAGCTTCCGAGATACTGGGTCAGAAAGTCGAGTGTTTCCGGCCAGACTTCGTTGGCGAATTCGCTGGCATGCTTCTTCCCGTTGAGCACTTTGAGTACGTGCGGCACGCCGACCTGTTCCAAACGTGTCGCCATGCCGGTCGCCTGATCGAGCGGCATCAGTTCGTGCGTGCTATTCACCAGCAACATCGGCGCGGTCGCGGGCGTGCAGTGGTCGATCGGTGAGTTGGCAACCCAAATCGCGCGGCAGGTCGCCACGGCGCAGCCGATGTAGTTCAGGGCCGCGTGGGTGGTGTGCCGGGTCGACAGCGTCAGCAGGTTCGATTGGCCGGAATACGAAACGACCGCGTTCACATGATCGGTGTCATTCACACCGCCGACGCCGAGCATCATCGCCAGATTGCCACCTGCGCTGTTGCCGAGCACACCGACACGATCGGGGTCAATGCGATAGGCCGCGGCGTTGTTCCGCACCCAATCGAGTGCCGTACTCACATCGCGCAATGCGACTGGTGCGTGCACGTCGCCATTCGGTGGCGCCAACCGGTAGTTGACGACGAAGGCGCCGAATCCGGCCGCTGCCAGATTCTCCCCTTCAAAGGCAAGCTCCTGCTTGTCGCCATACGTCCAGCCGCCGCCATGAATCACGATAACCGCCGGATGCACTCCGCCGTTTGGAATATAGGCATCAAGCAACAACGGCTCGCCGTCCGGACTGGCATACGTGACATTGTGATAGACGGTCATAATGTCGGTGGTGGTTTTGGAATAGCCCGCCGACCGTGGGAGCACTTCGACCAGCGAATCCGCCTCGCTCGACACGGGTGTCTCAGCGGCGGCGACTGGCTTGGAGGGATTAAATGGGGATAGATCGAAAATATGGCTGAATCCGCCAATGGCGACGGCCAGCAGAAGAGTGGAGCAGACAACCGCGAGAGCCAGCCGGCGCATCGGTTTTGACGACCTCCGTGTTCCTAAATACGGGCGTTCCGCTAATCAAACGTTCGGTCGTGCATTTGGACGCACACCAAATCGTCCTGTTTCTTGAATGCGCCTGATACACTCTCGAATGCTGCTGTATCTCGATTCACCAGCCACGACGGCGCGCGTATGATCGAATTCGGTTGACGAAGAATACACGAAGAGGACCGTTGCGGGGGACCATGAACAAAACGAATGGTCGAGATCAACAAGACAACACCGCTGACACACTCGACTCCGACCTCACGATTGGCGCGGAATCCGATTTCGGACGCGCGATTGCCGCGCTTGTACGCGGCCGTGACGAGAATCTCGCGAACTGGTTGTGCGCGGCACGTGATCAGCCGTTCCACGCGGCACACCCGGAACGTGTTGTCAGCGACGATATTCCGCGGCTCTACGACGCGATCGTCGATTTCCTCGGCCATGCTTCACGAAGTTGGCGAGAGCCGGGATCGCCGATGGACGACGACGCTATTCTTTCCGCCGCCAACGCGCATGCGAATGCCCGAGCCGAGCTCGGATTACAGCCGAGTGACATCGTGACCGAGTTTCGGCTGCTCCGCCGTGCAATCTGGGCCGGATTGCGTGAGTACCTGGTCGACCTCGACTCGATCGAGGACATGGTCAACGCCGAACTGCTCGTCAATGACGCCATCGATGGCGCCATCACGGTCGGATTGGAAAAGCTCTCGCTGCGCGTCGAGACGGTGCGGGAAGATTTCCTCGTCTCGACCGTCCACGATATCCGGCAACCGATCACCGCGATCAAGGGGCTGGTGCAACTCACGCAGCGCTATCTGCGACGCGACTCGCCGGAAATCGAACGAGCGTTGTCGTCGCTGGCAAACATCGAGCCGCAGATCGATCA
>CALAGB010000343.1 GCA_937891245.1 uncultured Thermomicrobiales bacterium
GTGAGTGACAAGATGCGCGTCGCCATTATGGGCGTCGGCAATTGCGCTTCGTCGCTGGTGCAGGGCGTCGAATATTACAAGAACGCCGATCCGTCGGAATTCGTGCCAGGCCTCATGCACGTCGAACTCGGCGGCTATCACATTCGCGACATTGAATTCAGCGCCGCCTTCGACATCGACATCAACAAGGTCGGCAAAGACCTGTCAGAAGCGATTTACGCCGAGCCGAACAACACCTACCGCTTCGCCGACGTTCCCAAGCTTGGCATCACGGTCCAGCGCGGCATGACGCATGATGGCCTCGGAAAATACCTCTCCGAGGTCATCACCAAGGCTCCAGGCCCGACGGCCGACATCGTCGGCATCCTGCGCGACACCAAGACCGATGTCGTTATCAACTACCTGCCGGTCGGCAGCGAGATGGCGACCAAGTGGTACGTCGAGCAGATCCTGGAAGCGGGCTGCGCGCTGGTCAACTGCATTCCAGTCTTCATTGCACGCGAAGAGTACTGGCAGAAGCGTTTCCGCGACCGCGGACTGCCGATCGTCGGCGATGACATCAAGAGCCAGGTTGGAGCAACGATCACGCACCGTATGCTCACTCGACTCTTCGCTGATCGCGGCGTCCGCATCGATCGCACGTACCAGCTCAATTTCGGCGGCAACACCGACTTCCTCAACATGCTCGAGCGCGAGCGCCTCGAATCAAAGAAGATCTCGAAGACCAACTCGGTCCTCAGCCAGATGGACTACCCGATGGAGCCGGACAACATTCATGTCGGGCCGAGCGATTATGTGCCGTGGCTCAAGGATCGCAAGTGGGCCAACATCCGCCTCGAAGGGACGACCTTCGGCGATGTGCCGCTCAATGTCGAACTGAAGCTCGAAGTCTGGGATTCGCCGAACTCGGCCGGCGTCGTCATCGACGCGCTACGCTGTGCCAAACTGGCGCTCGACAACAACATCGGCGGCGCGCTGCTGGCGCCGTCCGCCTACTTCATGAAGTCGCCGCCGATCCAGTATCATGACGACGAAGCGCGCGAGATGGTCGAAACGTTCATTCGTGAGACTGCCGCGCAGCATTCAGCCGCCCCGGTGCCGAGCGACGACTAACGCATCGCACCAACTTCGCGAATCACTCGGCGGCTGGGTACTCCCAGCCGCCGTTCGCACTCTCTGGGGCGATGCTCGTCTCGAATTCAGCAATCCAGACGCAGCGTTGCCTTCCTTCGCGCGTCTGGCCCGCCGGTCGCTCAGTCCATCTAAAGCCATCTGAACGAGTGATACGACGCGAAGAGGGCACCAGATGAAGAATCAGAAAAACAAGAGCATCGCGCTCAATCTTTCGTACGTGCTGCACGAACGCTCCAATTCCGACACCGTCGCGCGCTACATCCGCGCGCGCGACGCCGAGCTACGACGGTGTACAAAGGCGATCCGCGAATTCGGCCCGCTCAGTGACGCGGAATTGCGCAACCGCCTGATCATCCTCGACGAATCGGCACGAAGCGGCGCGACCGGAGGGCGGGGAGTTCAGATCGTTTCGGTGGACATCGGCGCGGGCGAACTCTTTCCTCGTTTGCTGCATGTCGCCGGTATCGTAAAGCCGGAGATCCCGACATTCGGCTGCCTGCTTGATGGCCCGACGTCGATCGGTGATAGTGCCCAAACGTTTTTCGGCGCACCCGCACAGCTCAACACGCAGGCATCTCCGGCCGAGCTCCACGCGGACGCACTCTTCGCCACTGCCGTGTTCCGTCCCGGCTTCGAATCCATCTTGCTGCGCGTCACCGCTCTCGAAACGGACGCTGATTGCGGCGATGTGAATTGGCAGAGCGCGACCCGTCTCGCGGAAGCGGTCATTCGCGAGTTTCCGTCGCAGTGGTGGTGTGAACGACCCCTCTGGCAACGGCCGGCCGAGGAGACGTTACCGGAGTTCGCTTCGACCGAAACGGAGTGACCGCATGTGGACGTTACGAGCGCTGCGTGTCGCCTCGATTCTCACGCCCATCACCCCCGCGCCGATTGGCTATCTCATTTGCCGCATCGCGGCGGTGGTCTTCTACGTCGTAAACGGCTGGAACCGGCGGCAGGTGATCGATAACCTGCAGCATGTCGATCCTCGATTGAGCTGGCTCGGCTACAGGATCGCCGCATTGAAGGTATTCGAAACCGTCTTCGCCAACTACTACGATCTCCTGCGGTTTCGCACCGTCGATCGTGAACGCTTCGCCGAACTCATGGAGGTACGGGGTCGCGAAAACCTCGATCCGGCCCTGCAGTGCGGCAAAGGCGTGATTATCCTCACGGCTCACCTCGGCAACTACAGCGTCGTCGGGCAATACCCGGCCACCATCGGGATCCGTGCAGCGATTATCGCGGAGCGGGTGCAGCCTCCCGGACTGTTCAATTACATGACGAGACTGCGCAGCGCACCCGGCATCGACGTCTTCCCGCCCGGTCGCGAGGCGATCCCGCCAATTTTACGACTCCTCCGCGGAAACGGCGTGTTGCTGGTAGCCGGTGACCGCGATATTTCGGGACAGGGGGTTACCGTCGATTTCTTCGGAGAACCGGCCACCTTGCCGGCCGGGCCCGCCTTGCTGGCCATGCGCACCGGCGCCGCCTTGATCCCGGCCTACACGGTTCGCACCTCGACGCGCCACTCAATCGGCATCATCGAACCGCCACTGCAACTGGTGCGTTCACATGACCGTGAAATGGATTTGCACCAGAACGTGCAACTCGTCGCTCATGCTCTGGAGCGAATGATCCGTACCGATCCGACCCAGTGGGCTGTGTTACAACGCGTCTGGGGTACACCGCCGACCCGTCTCCAGCAGCGCGGCGAGGGACTCGGCTCCGTGCCCACCGGTTTCCCCGACCATCGCGAACCGGCCGGTACGGGCCACGACCCGCGCGCTCAGAGCGAATCCGACCTGACGACCCGATAGCGATAGCCTTGATCGATCAGGAAGCGTTGCCGGCGAGCCGCGAATTCAACTTCACGTGTTCCGGTCGTAACCAGGGTGTAAAACGTGGCACGCCCCTGACCCGGTTTCGGCCGCAGGACGCGACCGACCCGTTGCGCCTCTTCTTGCCGCGATCCAAACGCGCCCGAGATCTGGATCAGGACCGAGGCGTCAGGGAGATCGACGCCGACGTTCGCCACGCGCGAGAGCACCAGACACTTGAGTTCGCCATCTTTGAAGTTGCGATAAAGCGCTTGCCGTTCTTCGAGCGATGACTCACCGGTGATCGTTTCGGCACCGGTGATCCGTCCGGCGGCAGCCACTTCCTTGAGATGATGCGCCACGATCAGCGTCTGTTCGTGTGGGTGCTGGCGCAAGATCCGTTTGAGCACCTTCAGCTTGGCGGCTAAGGCGCGGTCGGGTGTCAACTCCTGCCGACCGGCTCGTTCAATGCGCACCTCGATGCAATCGACCGGTGCGATCCAGCCACGCCGCTCCAGATCGCGCCAGGGTGCCGAATACACGGTCGGTCCGACGAGTGAGAAGACCTCTCGCTCACGGCCATCTTCCCGGACCAGCGTGGCCGTCAATCCGAGTCGCCGGATCGATTGGACCGACGCACTCTGACGAAAGACATCCGCCGGCAGGCTGTGAACCTCGTCGTAAATGATGACGCCCCATGGGTGATCGAGCACCTCGGCCAGGCCGCTGCCGCCGCCGTTGCGGGTCGTAAGCGCCTGGTAGGTGGCAATCGTCACCGGCGCCGGTGAGATCCCTTTACGGTAGATTGAGACACTCTCAGGATCGATCGTCGTCAGCCTCAAGAAATGCTGCTGCCACTGATCGCCGATGGTGCGGCTGGGTGTGATGACGAGCGTACGCGCCCGCAACTGGGCGGCGGTCGCGACACCAATGACGGTCTTCCCCGAACCACACGGGAGCAAGATCAGTCCGCCGGTCAGCCGGCTCCGAACGAAGCGCGCCACGGCCGCGTCCTGGTAGGGGCGCAGATGCACGCCCTGCCTCAGCTCCATCTCAACCTGCGGCGAGAGCGCGAGCGCGGCTTCATCAACCACCGGATAGCCGATCTCGGCCAGCCGCGCCTTGACCGAGCCTCGTTGTTCAGCTGGCACCGCGATGCCGGCCGGTTCAAGGGTCAGGTTCAGATCGCTCGCGAGACGCGACAACAAGGCACGGTCATCCGAAACGAGGCGGAGTGCGTCCGCGTTTCCCGTGAGTCGCAGATAGCCGTAGCGGCCAACCACCTGCTGGATATGTGCGACAAGCGACGGCGGCGGAGCATGCTGGCCATAGCGACGGAGCAGGTCGATCATCTCACCGGCGCTCAAACCGGACGCGGCTGCTGACCAGAGTGCGATGTCGGTAACTTGATAGACGTGGTAGGCCCCGCCGGCCTGGCGCAATTCGGCGAAGTGACGCAGGCCTTCGCGTGCCTCATCGAAGCCGGGAGACTCGACGGTGACGAGAATCGAATGATCATTTCGAAAGAGCAGGCAACGCTCGCCGGCCAATGAGAACCCCTTGTCGTCTTGCGGTACCACGTCTCAAACAGTGGATGATACACCGGCCACACGCGAAAGAGGCAGGCAACAGGCCTGCCTCTCCAGCGACGCGCAGTTGGTTACTCGTAGCGCAACGCCTCAGCGATCGGGACGGTCGATGCTTTGCGCGCCGGAATCCAGGTAAGCAATCCGGCAGCCGCGATCCCAGCAGCGATGACCAGCACGATCGTCGTCCAGGGAATCACGAACGTCTCGAACTCCTGACCGCCCAGCATGCCGCCGGTGATCAGGTTTCTTGAGAGTATCACCGCCAGCACGACGCCACTCATGATTCCCAGCGTGGCGATGACGATCGATTCGAGCAAAAACGAGGCGGCGATCATGCTTCGCTGATAACCGATCGCGCGGAGCATCCCGATCTGCTGGCGCCGTTCGACTACCGATCGGAACGAGATAACTCCGAGCGAGGCAATGCCAACCAGCAGGCCGAGCGCCATGAAGCCCTGCAGCAGTGCGAAGAAACCGTTCGAGAAGGCATCTTCGTCCTCAATCTGATCCATGATCGAGATCGCCTGCACACCCGTCGATTGCAGCGAAGATTCGACGGCTTTCGTCATCGTCGTCGCGTCCTGTGATGAGCCATCGCTCAACCGGAGGTAAAAGAGGCTCGAATCAGGCGAACCGTAGATCGAATCGAACGTTTGATTCGACAGATAAAGTCCGGTCAGCGTGCTCACCTTTTCGTCGATGACACCGATGACGGTCACTGTGTGCACCTCTCCGCTTTGGGCGTCCCGTAGCTCGACATCAAACGGCAGGAACGGATCGCGACCGGTTCCGGCTGACTTGGGCGCGCTGTACGCGTCGCCACTACCTGCGCCGAACCCGCCGCCCCCGAAGGCGACAGTGTCGATGACCGCGACCGGCTTGCCGAACTCGATCGCCTGCCAGACGGCCGCATCCGAGTCGTAGCCGATAGCACGCGCCTGCAGTGGAATCTTCGAGTCGCTCATGAACGTCGTATCCATGCCGTTGATCGCGTCGTGCGACCACGTGGTTGTGCCGTGGTTGCGGATCAACGATTTGGCGTCGCTGATCGCCTCGACCTTGCCGAAGGCATCGATGTTCGCGAGATTGACGTCTGTTCCGACCAGCCGAGCACGCAGATCGTCGATCGGGTTGGCCGAATTGGCGGTGACTTTGACATCCCAGCCGGCCGTTGCCTCGTTGGAAAGCAATAGCTGCAGGAAGTTGACATTGATCGTCTTGACCATGACGAGCGAGAAGACAACGATCGAGAACATCGCGATCGTCATGCCGGTCCGTCCGCGCGAAGCAAGCGGATAGGCAACCGCCGTCTTGACCGCCGGGAGCCAGCGTGATGAGAGGCGCCCGAACAGACCAACGAACCCGAGGATCAGATCGGTATTCCACATAATGATCAGGGTCATGTAGAGCACCATGAAGATGCCCGATAAGAAGAACATCGCCGGGCCGCCATCGCCGACGTTCGGCAACACCCGGTTCGAAACGCTCGTCGGCAGCAGCCAGTAGGCGAGCATCAGTCCGGCGCCGATCGTGAAGACCGGCCGCGACGGCACGTGGCGTCGCAGGAAGAGCGAGAGCCCAAGCGTGAGTAACGAGAGGCCGCTCGCAAAGGCATAGACGTTCTTCGCTGTCACGCCCAGCAAGACCAGAGCGAGGCCGATCACCGCGACCGACGGACCCCAGCCAAGCTTCTGCGCCAGGCGGCGCAGCGCCCAGACGACGAACTTCACTTCGATTAGCACGCTGTTCCAGATGAGCTCGATTGGAAGCGCGACGATTGCGCCGGCTACCCGCCCGACGCGTGACCCGGTTCGCGGCAGCCGGCTCCACCAGCGCCAGCGAATCGGCTCGTCAGCGATGGCGTGTGATTGATCCGGCAAATCCCGAATAGCCGCGACGATGTTGACCCGACTCGCCCGTACCGCCGCGAAGAAAATGGTCAGGAACGTCACCGAGACGCCCAGCGCATAGGCCACGAAGAGCGAACGCAGGGTGACATGCGCGGTGATCGCCAGCGTGCCACCGACGAGCGATCCGAGCACCTGCATCATACCGAAGGCAACGACAACACCGGCCGCCGCGCCGATCAAAGCGGCACCAAGCGCGTAACCGGTTCCCTCGGTGATCAAGCCCTGAATCAACTGCCCACGCGTCATTCCGACCGCGCGTGACATTCCCATCTCGGGCCGCCGCTCCGACGCCAGCATCGTAAAGATCAACAGGATGAGCAGGATGCCGGATGCGATCGAGAACATGCCCATGATCAGGTAAAACGTGGTGAAGAGGCTCGAAATCGATTCGGCAGTCGACAGCGAATCGCGCTTGATCGTGTTGACACCGAGCGAGTCGCCGCCAGATCGGAAGAGCACACGTCTGAACTCCAGTCACCTTGTAATCTCGT
>CALAGB010000344.1 GCA_937891245.1 uncultured Thermomicrobiales bacterium
GGGAGGAGCTTGTCTCCTCCCCTACATTGAGGGCGTGGGAGGTTTGGTTGCCTGGAGTTCGAGGGCCCCGCCGTGGCGGAGGTGGGCGGCAGCCAGGCAGGCTGGCCTGGTGAGCCTGTGTAGGATGGCGGCGGTGCGATGGTAGGCCGGTTCGGAGAGCGGGCGGTGACGGAGCTTCAGCGAGACGCCGGTCAGGTCGCCCATTAGGCTGTAGACGAGTCCGGCTGTGCCGCTGGAGTGGGTGATGGTCTGAACCTGGAGACCGGCCTGTTCGACTGCGATGGTGAGCGTTGCGGGAGTGAAGTGGATCAAGTGGCGCGGGGCGTCGAGGCTGTACCAGCGCCGGCCAAAGAGGCGCGCTTCGTAGCTGTCGAAGTTTGGGACGGCGGCGAGGAGCACGCCGCCGGGCGCTAGGATACCGGCGACCTGACGCAATCCGGCGAGCGGATCGGGCAGATGCTCCAGCACGTGCCACATGACGACGATGTCGCGGCAGGCGAGCGGGATGTTTGCGTCGCCCAGCGTACCGTGATGGACATCGAGCCCGTAGTTGGTGCGTGCGTAGTTGACGGCGGAGGCACTCAATTCGATGCCCTGCACGGCCATGCCGGCCTCTTCGGCCCGGTGCAGGAAGAGTCCGACGCCGCAGCCGATATCCAGGATGCGGGGCTGCCTGAGACCGCGCCCGTGAGCCACTGTGCTCACCGAGCCCAGGAGATCGTGCGCAACCGCTTCGGCTTCGGGCGACGGTTGTTGATCGAGCGGGTAGTAGTCGTCGGGGTAATAGGCGCCGAGTGCTTCCTTGGTGGGACGTGGCTTAAGAAAGACGAGGCCGCAGCCCGAGCAGCGGACGACCGGGAACTCACCGGGACGGCCGAGCAAGCGATCGCGGGCGACGAAGAGGCGCCGCGCGGATTCCGAGCCGCAGAGCGGGCAGGCGGGATTCTCCCATGCGGCAGGCGACTCGGCCATATCAGCCATGTACCGGCGCGCTGAGCTGGAAGAGCCGGACGTCGACGCCGTTGACCTTTTCTTCGTTGAGCTGCGTGCCGTGAGCGGTGAGCCAGTCCGCCAAAATCTTGTTCGGATCGTCGCCCGGTACGCGATCGGGCGATTGCACCAGCCAGAAGCGTGTGGCGTCGCCCGCCTGTTCGTGAATGTCATGCAGCATCAACGATTCCTTGTACCAGGGGATGCTGAATGAGCCGATCGCCAGCGCTTTATACGACGCCAGCATCGGATCACGCTGCTCGTAGTATTCATAGGTGGTGATCAGATAGCCTGGTTGCACCAGGATGACATCGCCCGGCTGCGCCTGTTCTCCGATACGCGCATAGGCCGAACGCCAGTCTTCCTTTTGTGCCGTGTCGGAGCGATTGACGTCGCGCAGCGGACCCCAGGCGAGTCCGATCAACAGAAAGGCCGCCAGCAGTCCGAGTGGCCAGGCGATACGCTGGCGGAGCATCCAGCCGACGGCCACGGCGATCAACAGCAGATAGGCGGGCAGCGCCACGATGCCGTAACGGTCGGAGAAGACCGACTGCCGGATCGAGACGAGCCAGAGCCCGAGAATCGGTACGACGGTGAGCGAGGTGAAGAGGAGCCACCAGTGCGTCCGGCGATTGAGCCAGGCGAATGCGAGAATGCCGATGCCCGCCAGCACGGCGTAGAGGAGTTCGGCGCGCACCTGCTGCGTCATGTTGTAGCGATTGATAGCGAACTTGATGCCGAAAATCTGGATGGCATCCCAGAGCGCGACCGGCGGCTGCCAGGTGGCGACCTGTGTATTTGTCAGACCGACAACCTTGGCTGCCCAGATCGCGATCGGCACGTAGGGCAGAGTGAGCGCGGCGGCGGCGACGAGCCAGCTTTTCTCGCGGCCGCGCCACGATCGATAGGTGAGCACCGCATAGAGCGATTGCGCCACGAAGACGAGAACCGTGACAACGTGGGTGTAAAACATCAGGCTCGTCACGACGACGTAGGCAACCCACCAGAGCCGCTCATTCGTCTGCAGCGCGGCCACGAAGGTATAGGTCGAAGCGAGCGCGAGCAGCACGACGATGGAGTACATCTTCGCTTCTTGCGAGTACCAGACGTGATAGGGCGAGATTGCGAGCAATCCGGCCGCCAGCAGCCCGACGGTCGAACCGGCCACCCGGCGTCCGAGCAGATAGATGAGCGGAATCGCCAGGGTTCCGGCGACCGCCGAGGGGAAGCGAACGGCGATCTCCGAGATGCCGGCCACCCGAATCCAGAGCGCCAGCATAAGGTTGTAGAGCGGGCCGTTCTCGCCCTGTTGCACGAAGGTGTGCAACACCTGATCGAGCGGACGCTGAGCACGCACGACGACATCGACCTCATCGAACCAGAGGCTCTGGCGACTGAGATCGGTCAGCCGCAGATAGGCGCCAATGAGGATGACGGCGCCGAGCGCGGCGTAGTGCGCCAGGGCAGCGTACGCGCGCAGATCGCCGCGTACGCCCTGCGGCACCGTGAGTGTCCTCATGCCGGTTTCTGGTAGGAAGCGGTGACGACGGTATGCAGCCCGCCGCGCACGTTGAAATCGCCGGTCACGGTGGCCCGGCGTGGCGCGATGGCTGTCACCAAGTCGTCGAGGATGGTGTTGGTCACCTTCTCATGGAAGGCGCCCTCGTTCCGGTACGACCAGAAGTAGAGTTTCAGCGATTTCAGTTCGACGCAGCGCTGATCGGGCACGTAGTTGACGGTGATGGTGGCGAAATCGGGCTGGCCGGTCATCGGACAGACACAGGTGAACTCGGGCGTCGAGATATTGATCTCGTAATCGCGCTCCGGGTTCGGATTGGGAAAGGTCTCGAGCGTCCGGCTCGGCTCGCTTGGCATCGGTTACTCCCTGTTGGCTGATCGGCAGGCGCGTTATCGCGCCAAGTATACGAAGAACGGCGAACGCGCCGGTTGTCGGGACAATCCCCTCTGGAAGCGGGGGACTTGCATCTGCCCGAACTTCCGGTGATGCTGTAGAATGCGTGCGATTAGTATGAAGGAGCGGGGTGGTTCATGCGAGGCTTCGAAAAGCACCGTCTCACGACGAATGAGCGCAAGGTCGTCATCGGCGTCCTGATCTTCATGGTCTTGCTCTTCTTGCTCTGGTGCATCCTCATCATTCAGCAGTTGCCGGTTCCGAGCCAGGGCGTGCTGAACTAAACTAAGACGGTTTTCTCATGCAGAGATACAGAGACGCAGAGTTTTTCAAGAACTCCGCGCTTTCTGCGTTTCTGCGCGCGCTATTTTGTGCTCCTCGACGCGAGATCGCAGTGCTTGTCTATGCATACCTGAGGAGCGCGAAGTAGGCGCCAACCAGTAGCCCCTGGAAGGCGACGACCAGCCAGAAGCGCCACTGAAAGCCGCGCTTCGCCGTCTTGTGGTGAAAGGCGAGCATCGCGAGTAGCGCTCCGGCGCTGCCCCCGGCCAGCGCCAGTCCGATCAGTACCCACTCCGGCACGCGTAGCCAGTGTCTCATCGCACACAGCTTGTCGACCCCGAAGGCGATGAACGCGGTTGTGCTGATCGCGATCAGCCAGCCATCGAGGGGCTGCGGCACCGTCCGCGACCAGAGCAGCAGCACAAAGAGCACGAGCGCCAGTGCCCCGAAGCCGATCCCATAGCGTCGTTCCGCGTTCGCGTAGCGATGGCGACGACCTGTGGCGGGCGCTTTTGGCGACCTCTTTCGCACCTTCCGGTTGCTCATCTCCGATTCTCGATGCCGTTACTCCGATTCGAATGAGTGTGAAAAATCCCCCGGAAATCGCGCCGCGATCAGCCGCGTGATTCCAGAGGGATTCTCTCATGCGAAACGTGAAGCGATCGTCGCCTATACCGCTTTGCGCTCGTAAAGAATGACCGAGAGCGGGACGAAGATCGCCACGAGTGCCAGCCCCCAGATGAGCGACTCCCAACCCGCCGAACCAACCGGCTGGCCGAGGATGTAGCTGCGAACCGCATTGACGACCAGCGTAAACGGCTGGTTAGCGGCGAAGCTCTGCAGCCAGCTCGGCATCGTGCTGGTCGGCACGAAGGCGCTGCTGGCGAAGGTGAGCGGGAAGACGACGACGAACATCGCTGCCTGTACCGCTTCGGGACTGCGCATCAGCACGCCAACCACGACGCCGGCCCACGAGAGCGCGAAGCCGAAGAGGAGGATCAGTCCGAAGGCCGCCAGCCAGCCGCCGACGCTGCCATCCGGCCGGAAGCCGACCGCCACGCCGACGACCGTCATGATGACGACCGCCAGAATGCCGCGTAGGAGGTCGGTGAGCGTTCTCCCGGCGAGTACCGCCACACGTGACATCGGCAGTGAGCGGAAGCGATCGACCAGACCGAGCTTCAGGTCGTGCGACAGGCCGATGCCGGTCGAGAGCGACGAAAAGACGACCGTCTGCACGAAGATGCCGGCCATCAGGTAATTGACGTAGCTGGTGCCGGGCACGTTGATCGCGCCGCCGAAGACGTAACGGAAGAGCAGCACGAAGATGACCGGCTGCACCGTGACGTCGAGCAACAGCTCGGGATTGCGCGGGATGTGGCGCAGGTTTCGCTTGGCGATCGTCCACGAATCGATGAGCGCCCAAACGAACCGGTCCCATAACCCGGTCTGCGCCGGCAGCTGTTTGGCTGCCGCTACCGAACTCATAGTGCACCTACTCCAATCTCTTCTTTGGCGGAGACTTTGCCGTTGCTGGGACGCTCGGCCACGGCGTCGACCGTATGACCGGTGAGCGTCAAGAAGACATCATCGAGCGTCGGCCGGACGAGCGAGATATCGTCGACGGTGATGCCGTAGTTATCGAGCTCGCGAATGACCTGCGAGAGGAGTCCGGCGCGTTCGATGACCGGCACCGAGAGATGCTGTCGATCGTTGGCGATCTGTACCTCGCCGTTGCCGAGTCGCTCCAGGAAGCCGGCCGCAACGCCGGCGTCCGAACCAGGCGTTAGGACGATCTGAAGACGAGAGCCACCGACCTGCTGCTTCAACTGCTCGGCGGTGCCCCCGGCGATGACCTGGCCTTCGTCGATGACGGCGATCTGCTTCGCCAGGCGGTCGGCTTCATCGAGGTACTGCGTCGTCAGCAGCAGCGTCGTGCCGGCCGCGACGAGTTCTTCGATCAGATCCCACATGCCGAGACGACTGCGCGGATCGAGCCCGGTCGTCGGCTCATCGAGGAAGATGACCGGCGGCTCGGCGACCAGGCTGGCGGCGAGGTCGAGTCGACGGCGCATGCCGCCCGAATAGGTGCTGACCGTGCGGTTGCCGGCGTCGACCAGATTGAAGCGCTCCAGCAGATTGGACGCACGTTTCCGCGACTCTTTGTGCGACAGATGATAGAGCCGACCGATCATCTCCAGATTCTCTTTGCCGGTGAGCATTTCGTCGAGTGCGGCGTACTGGCCGCTGAGGCCGATGCGACGCCGGACCTCATCGGGATGCCGCGCGACATCAAAGCCGGCAACCTCAGCATGGCCGCTGTCGGCTCTGAGGAGCGTCGTGAGAATACGGACGGCGGTCGTCTTGCCGGCGCCGTTGGGGCCGAGGACGCCGAGAATGGAACCCTCCTCGACCTGTAGATCGATGCCGCGTAGGGCGTGGGTCTCACCGAAATGTTTTTGTAGCCCTTCCGCGAACACCGCGTAGTTGGAACTCGCCATAACGCCTCCAAAATCGAGATTGTGTCTGCCCCGGACTTGACTAACTAACCGTCCGGTAAGTACACTCGGGAGGTAAGGACGCGCTTGGGGAAGCAGCGCACTTACTAACCGGTCGGTAAGTACTCTAATGCTCAGTGGCCCGTTTGTCAACCCTGAGGGTCGACGAATCTATTTATTGCTGGGCGAACGCGACAACGGAGAAAGCCGAATATGGGTACCAATGCCGCTCTAAGCGGACGTGCGCGCGTACTGCACGAGGCACGCGAATTATTCACGAAGTATGGCTATGCCGACGTTTCGATGCAGCAGATCGCCGACGCGGCCGGCATGACGAAAGCTGCCCTCTACTATCATTTTCGTGATAAGGACGACCTTTTCGGTCAGGTGATCATCGCGGAGATGGTCCTTCAGCGTCGCAGCGTGGAGGCGTTAATCGAGGAGGCGCACGGCCCGATCGACGAGGTGCTCGGCCGGTTGGCGCAGTATTACATGAGCCAACTCGTGCCGGATGTACTTCGGTTAATGGGCGACTTTCAGCAGCACGTACCGGAATCGCGTCATGACGAGGTGCATCAGGAGTTGGAGAAGTTCATCCAGATCTTCAACCGGCTCTTCGAACGTGCCGCCAAAGATGGCCAGATCGCCAACATCCCACCACGCCTGGCTGCCTCGATCTTCTTTCACACCCTGATCGGCGTGATTCACCATTCGTTCGACCCCAATGCGGTCCTCGCGCCGCTCGACCCCGACTACGCTGCCTCGGTCGTCACCTCCGTCTTCCTGCACGGCATCACGGCCAACATCCCGTGCGACGCCGCAACCCCCAACGTCATCGCCCCCGACCTCGCCAGCGTCACCATCAACGACTGATCGACAGAACATCCCGCACACCAAACGCCGGATCTCGGAAGTGAGATCCGGCGTCATCCGTGCGATATTGCGACCAGCGGCCCATTCCCGCTATACTGACAGCCGCGACAGGCCGGAGTGGCGGAATGGCAGACGCGGCGGTCTCAAAAACCGTTGAGGGCAACCTCATGTGGGTTCGACTCCCACCTTCGGCACCTCACTAACTAGCGTACGTACGCGGTCCCTCCCCGCTTTTTGAGACCGCCGCGTCTGCACAAGAAGCCTCAGTCACCCGGACCGGTGGGGTCAAACTGTAGTCAAACTGTAGTCAGAGATAGCGGAGCTCTCGAACGGGAGCTCTCGATGAAGCGACGACTCAACAATGACGGGAACATCTATCTCCGAAAAGACGGGA
>CALAGB010000345.1 GCA_937891245.1 uncultured Thermomicrobiales bacterium
GCTACGGAGACATCCACTCCCCATCGGTTCTCGCCACGCGCGCCTTGCGGGCCGCGCCCTCGTTGCTCCGCCTGGCGCACGGGCGTGGCAATCTTCGCTCGCTTCTTGGCGAAAGCGTGCAGTCCGTGGCGAGCGTGAGTTCGGACTGACGCTCGAGAACTCCGCGGCGCTCGGGCGATCGAGCGAACCTGTCTTCGGGAAGGGGGCGAGACGTGAGCGCGCAGCAACGAAACGGGCCGACGACCATGGCGGCAATTCCGGCCTTCAACGAAGCGTCGAGTATCGAGAGCGTCGTGCGACGGACGCTCGAGCACGTCGATTTCGTCGTCGTCATTGACGACGGAAGCAGCGACGGCACGTCGGAACTGGCCCGCGCGGCGGGCGCGGTTGTCGTCCGACACCCCGAAAACCGCGGCAAAGCAGGCGGCATCATGTCGGCCATCGCTGTGGCGTCAGAGCGAGAGGTCGATCGTCTAGTGCTGCTCGATGGTGACGGCCAGCACGATCCGGATGACATTCCTCGCCTCCTCGAGCCACTCGACCATGGCCACGGCGATATCGTCGTCGGGTCGCGCTTTCTCGATATCCGCAATCCGATCCCGTTCTATCGCACGATCGGTCAGCGCGTGCTGAATATCGCGACGCACGCCGGGAGCGGGCTGCACTGTTCCGATTCGCAATGCGGGTTTCGCGTGCTGAATCGCTCGGCGTACTCTACGCTTGAGTTGCGCGAGACGTTCTTACACGGCCTCGCGGTCGAAAGTGAGATGCAGTTCCGCGCGGCCGAAGCGGGATTACGATTTGTGGAAGTGCCGATTTTCGTCTCCTACGACGAGAAAGCGCGGCGCAGCCCGATCAAACATGGTTTCGGGGTACTCTATCGCGTCCTTGTCTTCACCGGACGTCGCTGGACGACCCGCTTGCGCCGAGCCGCACCTTCACGCCTCGCGCCAGAATCGCAAGCGGCAGACTAGGCCCGATAAGACAGACAGGGCGAAGACTAGTCCGCGCCGCTCACCCGACAAATCGGGCTCAATCATTGGCCTGTGCGCTGGAGCAGTGATGCTCGCTTCAGCGCCCGGGCGTTCGGCGCTTGCGAGCGGGAGGGAGATCCTTCGCTGCGGTACAGGATGACAGGGGCAGAGGAGCCCGTTGGTCAGTGTACGTTCAATTCTGGAGCTGTTGCCGTTTAGTGTACGTACATGCGTACGTTCAATGATTTTCGCGATTACGGACGAGCGGTTTGGTTGTCGAGTTTGATGAAGAGGCGGAGTGAACGATAGGGCGCCTCAGCGTCTGTTGCGTGACCGCGATAGAGG
The DNA here is from genome assembly GCA_937891245.1 of uncultured Thermomicrobiales bacterium. Taxonomy (GTDB): domain Bacteria; phylum Chloroflexota; class Chloroflexia; order Thermomicrobiales; family Thermomicrobiaceae; genus CALAGB01. The sequence continues at coordinate 1,320 of CALAGB010000345.1, forward strand.
TTGAACGAAAGCGCGAGCGGTTGACCGGGATCGACCGCCATGAGTGCTGGCGGGATCTGGATGGTGATCGGACGCTGCCACGTGTCTCCACTCGCAACGTGAATCGAGTCGACCGAACCAATCGTCGTTGATCCCACGACGACATCGAGCGAGTAGTTGACGTCCCTGCCCTCGCGATTCTCGATTTCCAACTGAACCTGCTGCCGCCTGCCCGCCGAAAAGTCACGCGGGTAATATGCGGCTTGCCCACTCTGGTTGAAGATGGCGAACTCGGTGCTCGGGTTGGAGCGAAGCCGCTGCGCCACCAGGGCCGTACCCGAACCGCCAAACACCAACAGTGACACGACGATCATTCCGGCCGCGACCTTGTGTGCCCGATCCCAGGTTGCGACCGGCGGCAGGGATGGTCGCGGAATCTCCGCGACGAAGCGAAGGTCCTTCGAGAGCCGTCTGCGTCGCCAGATTGCGGTTCCCGTCAGGAGGATACTGAGCGACAGCAAGCCGCCAGCAATCGGGCCAAGCGCCAGCTTCCACGGCGAGAATTCGATGCCGAGCGTCATCAGCGGAATCATCGCGAGCGACAGCCCAACGCTGAGCGCGATCCGCTCCAGTCCGTCCAGCCCCTCGCTCGATGGAAAGAGTGTCGTCACGAGCGCGTAGCCCGGGATGAAGACGACCAATGGAAGACCGAAAACGAGGCGGAACGCGACCGGCGCTCCGGCGAGTGCGGCACCGGCCCCGATCATCGCGACGATCAGAAACAGGATCAGTTCCCATTGCTCGTGGAGGTTAAACGGAGGTGCAACGCGAGCCGGGAGCGGAGCAATGGTTGTTTCGGTGGGCTTTTCAACGGTCCGTTCCGTCGTCATATCCCTCCTCGACCGAGACGATCTACCGACCTTGAGTATAACGGCTTTCGCGAAGTAACGAGGAAGCGTCGCCAGTGAACCTGGCAACCGCCGATTCGGCACCGACACATGAGGGCCGTATCTGACAGTGAAGTGGCGAGGGTGCATGGGAGTCGAACCCACCTGCGAGGCTCGTCACCCCGCACAACAGTTTTGAAGACTGCACGGGCCACCGGGCCCGATCCACCCCCGAGCTGTGAGGCGATTGTGCCACCTACTCGCGAGAGCGTCGTCGCTCGTAGGCCGATTCGAGGAGATTATCGATGTCCTCGTTCGAAAAAAGATACGTCTCGGGATAACTGAAGCGGCGCTCGCTGACGCTTTCGTCCGCCGCGATTTGACCTTTGATCAAGAAGCCCTGCGGGGTCTCGACGATGACCACTTGTGTGAACCGGTTTTGGTCGAGATAATTCCCCACCGCACGAAACGCATCCTCGTAGCGCACGCGTGCCGTCCCACTGTGATCGAGCATTCGCTTCTCGCCTTTCCGAACCGTCGTGCGAACCGGTGATCATCGTGTTGACGTTGATCTCGCACCGATTATCGCAGGGTATGATACTCAACGAAACCGGCATGATGCTCAATCGGATCGACATGCACATCGACGATGGCCGGCTGGCCGTTGAGATTCGCCCTGCGGGCGGATTCCAGCGCGGCATGGAGATCGCTCGCCTTCTCGACGCGTGTAGCCCAGCAGCCGGCGGCCTCCGCGACTTTGATGAAATCGAACGGCGCCGTGAAATCGGTGGCAATGATGCGGCCGTTCAGGTTCTCTCGTTGCGTCAGTTGTGGCCAGCCGAGTGCGCCGTCGTTGAAGACGATCCAGGTGACCGGTGCACCCTCTTGTACTGCTGTCGGTAATTCGTGCATCGCCATCTGGAAGGCGCCGTCGCCAGTAGTCGAGACAACCTGCCGCTCCGGCTGGGCGAGCTTGGCGGCAATCGCGCCACAGACGCCCAGACCCATGACCGTCTGCTCGGCCGGCGGCAGAACGCAACCAGGGTCGAGCACCTGATAGTATGGCCAGTAGTATGCCCAGAGATCCTGTCCGCCGTTTTCCAGGGCCAGAATGGTGTTGTCGCCGAAGACCTCGTTGATCTCGCGCACGATTCGTTTTCCTTTGATCGGCGAGGCATCGTCGTTGGCGTCAACCAGCATGGCCGCGATCGCATCGGTCTGGCGCGTGCGCAGGTCGGCGACGCGGTTCTCGTTCGGCTTGAGCCCGCGCCGCAGTGCCGAAGAGACCAACGCTTCGAGTGCGAGCGATGCGTCGCTCTGAATCGCCAAATCGGGCACCCAGTTGCGCCCGAATTCGAACGGGTCGATATCGATCTGAACGAAACGAGCCCCCTCCGGGAAGTAGTTCCAGATCCCCGATTGGAACTCTTCCATGCGTGAGCCGACAGTGATGAGCAAATCTGCTTCCTGGTAGACGGCACGCGGGTACTCGGTGCGGTACAGCCCAACCGATCCGGCGAAGAGCGGATGGTTCTCCGCGATAATTCCGCGACCCGCCGGAGTCACCAGGATGGGAATACCGAGTTGATCGGTGGTCGCCTTCACCGCATCGAACGCACGCGAAAGAATGCTGCCACCGCCACAGACGATAACCGGACGCTGCGCCTGTTGCAGCATGTCAACGAGTTGCTCGATCTGATCGGGATCGGGACCAGGGCGGATCGAGCGGTCGGCGGGGACGTAATCGGGTATCTCGACCGGGTCGAGCGCGATATCTGCGGGGATTTCGACGTACACCGGTCCCGGCTTACCGGACGTCGCGATTGAGATCGCGCGTCGCATTGTCCAGCCGATGCGTTCGGCCCGTTCGAGTGTGACGGCCCACTTGGTGATCGGGCGCATCATGCCGAGGTGATCGGTCTCCTGGAAGGCGCCCATTCCCTCGGTCTTCTGGCTGGCCCGCACTCCGAGCGCGAGGACCGGGGTGCAGCCGGAGTACGCTTCGAGGATGCCCGGCACCAGGTTCGCAATGCCGGGACCGGGGCAACCGAAACAAACGCCGACCTGGCCGGTGAGGCGGGCATGCGCCATCGCCATGAAGGAGCCGGATGTTTCGTGTCGCACGAGCACCGGACGTACGGACGGCGAGTCGTACAACTGATCATAGAGGTGCTTCGGGTTTCCCGGCAGGCCGAAGACAAACGGAATTCCTTCGATTTCGAGCGCCCGAACGACCATCTGCCATGCGTTCATCTGCATCGTCGCCTCAACTCCCGTCTCTCCCGGCTGCTGGCCCGTCGCACATCACCGCTTGAGCAGATAGTACTCGATTATCGTCGGTGAGTCGCCACAAACAAATCCGGCGTTGGCCCGTCTCGAGGGCGACAAGTAGAATTGGTCGGATAGGTTTATCGCCGGAATCAGTGACCGTGGGGAATCAGTGCTACCAGCGCGTATTGACGAACTCGAACGTGTTCAACTTGAACTTGAGATCCTGCGCTCGATCCGAACGTCGACCCAGGTGCGCCAGCTTCTGGCGGAAGAGGAGACGGAGCAGCAAGGGCTGCGCCGAACGATCGACGAACGCCTCGGATCATTGCGACGCGAGGCGGAACGGCTGAAGGCCGAGTGCGAGCGGATGGAGGCGCGGCTGGAACGGCTCTCGTTCGTGAGCCGATCGCTCTCCGATGACGAACTCGATCGGGAAGAGGAAAAGAGCCGCGCGGATGAAGCGGCCTGGTGGGCGGAATGGCGACACCGTCGCTCGTCGCGCCAGGATCGGCACGGCGAGGTCGTGAACCGGAGCAGCGACGACGATATTACGCTGCGACAGCTCTACAAGGCGCTTGCGCGGCTCGTGCATCCCGACCTGGCGGAGGATTCGCGTGACCGGGCGCAACGTGAAACGCTGATGCGCATGGCGAACGAAGCGCGCGATGCCGGTGATGTCGAACAGCTGCGCCGCTTGCTGGCGATTTGGGCGCGGGCCGACGATGGACCGCGCCCACGTGAAGTCGAGGCGATGCGAGCGCGAGTGGCTCAACTCCGGGTAGAAATCGGCGAACTGCGGCGCCAGCTTGCGCAATCGCGGATGTCATCGATCGGAATGCTGCTTCGTCGTGGCGAGGCGGAAATTCGGCAATATCTGCGGACGGAAGAAGTGCGTCTCCGCCGTGAATTGGCGACGCTTCGACTCCGACGCCGTCGTGTCTTGCGCCAACTGGAAGAGCGCCGCCAGAGTCTCAACGTTCGCGGCGGCGAATAGCGGTACCGCCGCGACTCCAGCCTGAACGTTTACACGAAATAGCGATAGATCGCGTCACCGGCCCGTTCGGTCAGCTCATCGGGCACCGAGGGATCGGTGAGCAGATCGGTGAAGGTCGAGAGCAGTTCCGGTACAGCTCGTTCCTGTGGGCTGATCGTACGCTCGACCTGATGCTGGAGGAAGCTGATCGTCCCCTCTTCCGTCGCGAACTTGCGCTTGTAGCGGACGAGCCCCTCCTGATCCCAATCGCTCAGACCAAGATCGAGGAACTGGTAGCCGTGGCTCCTGGCGTACTTCATCCCTTCCCAAATGAGCAGATCGGTCGGCCGGTGCTCGAGATGCGCGGCCGAAGACGCGCTGAACTTGTAATAGAGCGTGGAGCCCCAGCCGAGATACATCACCGAGCCGATCACCTCGTCATCGACGCAAGCCAGCATCAGCGCCGCTTTGCCGGCTTCAGAGAAGATCTGCCAGATGTTCTGGAAGAATGCGTACGGTTGTGCCAGTAAACGGTATTTGTATTTGCGAATACCGAGGTGCAACTGAAAGAAGGCGCGCACGTCATCTTCATTCTCTGCCAATCGCACCGTGACGCCCGATTTTTCGGCCTTGCGGATCGCCCGGCGTGCTGAACTCTCGATGCGCGCGAGAAGCGCATCCTCGTCGCCGGCCAGATCGATCTCGTGCCATTTGGCGCGTTTGACCTGCTCAAACTGCGCGTCGCTCAGAGGGATGTCGTTGTGCAGGCAGCGCATGTTCATCGGGAGTTGCTGGCGCATGAGCGGTTCGGCGAGGTCGTGCCACTGTGCATCGTCGCTGACGAGCGGATCGCAATAGTCGGAAAATGGGAGAGAGATGATACGCTGACCACGAATGTCCGAGATCCGACAGAAATGGATACCGGCCTGGGGCTCATCGCGATCATTGAGCAAGACGTTGGCTTCGATGTTCATCTGGTAGGTTTGGTGCAGCACCTGGAGCCAGAGCGGGGAATGAAAGAGGCTGTGTGGCTGGTGTTCCAGGAGTTTCGACCAAAGAGCGTCGGTTAGCGGGTCGATGTGTACGACGTTCGTTGTTTCGCGCATGATTCTCCCCGAGTTGGTGGGCAGCGAATGGCCAGCAAATCAATTCGAGTATGGTGCGCGTCCGTTCCTGCCAGCATCGACCGCTCGTACTAATCGTCTGTCGGTACGATGGTATGAGATGCCGTCGGGTTTACGCCGCGGAGGTGGCTTTGTATCGATTTCGGGGGAAAGGTCCGTCGCTCCATCAGGTTCGTGGCAACGTCCACTCGCACCTGCTGCCGGGCGGGAATTTGATTGCGGCGCTGTTCGACCGACAGTTGATGATGTGGAGCGATCGCGGCGGCGCCAGCCGCGACTTTGGTGATCGCTGGTCGGAACGCGTCAGTGAGGCGCTTACCGCTCGCATCGGCTCTAAACGGCCGTTGCCCGAAGACGGTGCCTATCTCCTGGAATCGGTGATCCGGCTCGACGACGATGTGCGCATCGCCGAGCAGGCTGGGCGACATAAGCTCACAAATCCGGACTTCGTACTCTTTGGGCGGCGGACGGATGGAACACCGGTTTTACAGGCGGCCGACGCCAAGTTCGCGGTCGATACGATCAAGCCGAATCAGGTCAGCGCGGACGCCTTGCAAGCGTTGCTGGACGTTGAAGATGGGCTGGCGCGCCAGGCGTTGGAACAAGACATCCGCAACCACGATGTGCTGGCCGCCGAGGCGGTGGCCGGTATATTCGTCAGCCCACAGGGGCCGCTGACCGATTATTTCCTGCCACGCTTGCTGACCGATCCGCGTCAGTCGGTCGATCGCGGGCAGATTGAGCTGATCGAGGCGGATCCGGTCGACCTCTTTGAACAGATGCCGCCGGGACGGCTGATCGCTCCGCTAGCACGGCTCGACCACCTGCCGACCTCTCCGCGAACCAACCTGCTGGCGGCCATGTACTACTACCGGGCTGCGTGCGCCTGCGCCTGGCTCTGGGTCGAGGACCGAACGCCGTTGTTGGCACGCGAACCTCACGTGGAGCTCGACAGCCAAGCACTCTCGGACGAAGCCACGGCGCGCGCGGCTCACGCGGAGTCTGCCTATCAGCTTGTCACCGGTTGGTTTGACGACGTTGAGATCGTTTCTCGCAACCGGAAGGCGCTCGATGAGGTGATGTCACTGCCGGTACGTATGGGCGAACTCCGCCAGCTCGTCGAGCGAGTCGGGGCGGGCGATGACCGGCGTATGGTGCGCATGGTTCGCGCGGCCCTCGACCGATCGTTCCGCAGTAATATCATCGACCTCGTCGGCGATGTTCCCGCGCATCCGGAAGAACCGTGGGGCGACGTGCTCATGAGAGTCGCCGCTGCGTCACGCGAGCAACGATCCGAGATGATGAAACTGGCTCGCACGCTGGTCAATGAATTCTTCGCTGCGCAGTCAACCGAGGAAGCAGCGGCCGGCAACGGATAAGACGATCGACTACCGTTTCAGATGGTAGGGAACGCTGGTAACGGCGATGCCGGGATGGCTCCAGAGCGCGGCACGCAGGCGCCAGGCCGTCTGGTTGTGCAGAAATATCTCGTACCAGTGGGCCGGTACGAACTCCGGCAGGATGACCGTCAGGGTGCCGCCGCCTTTCGAGCGGTGCAGTTCTTCGATGTAATTGACCAGCGGACCGAGCACCTCGCGATAGGGTGACTCAATGATCACGAGCGGCAGCTGAATGCCCGCCTTGTCCCATTTTTCGCGCATCTCATTCGCATCATCACCCTCTTCAGCGACATGAACGACGGTGATATCGCCTGAAACGGTTTGGGCATAGTCGATGGCACGAATCGCCGGGCGGTTGAGCCGGTCGAGTGCCACGACCGTCGCCGAATCCCGCGTCCAGGTAACGGGGCGGTTGCGTATTTGTTCGAGCGTAAGGCGCAGCTGGGCTGCGACATTGTCGTAATGCCTCCGGATCCCCAGCAGGTTCACGATGATGAACGGCAAGAGCAAGAGGATGATCCAGGCGCCACCGACGAATTTCGTGGCGATGATGATCACGGCAACCACACCGGTCGTCAGCGCGCCGAGGCCGTTGATGAACATCGCGACGTAGTTGCGCCGGGCGGTATCCATGCGCCACCAGCGATAGGTCATGCTTGCCTGCGACAACGTAAACGATATGAAAACGCCGACCGCATACAGCGGGATGAGATGCGAGACGTTCGCTCCGAAGATGATGACGAGCGCGGACGAGGTGAGTGCCAGCACCGCGATGCCGGTCGAATAGCCGAGGCGATCCCCGCGAAGCGTGAACTGCCGTGGCATAAAGCGATCTCTCGCCAGGAAATAGGCGAGCCGGGGGAAGTCGGCAAAGCTCGTATTGGCGGCCAGTAGCAAGATCGCGGCGGTGGCGGCTTGTACGAAGTAATAAAAGGGTGAGGTTCCAACGACGACGCGTGTGAGTTGCGATATGAGTGTTTCGTTCTCGACGGGCACCAGATGGTAGTGCTGAGAGAGGAATGTGACGCCAAGGAACATCGAGCCGAGAATGAGGCCCATCGCGACGAGCGTTTTGGCGGCGTTCTGGTCGCGCGGCTCCTTGAACGCCGGCACACCATCGGAAATCGCCTCGACACCGGTCAACGCCGCACAACCGGATGCGAACGCGCGCAAGATGAGAAAGAGCGTCAGCCCATGCGTTGCCGGGGGTATTGTGTCAACCACACGGTGCGGTGTGATGCCGATGCCGAGCCAACCGGCAAAACCGAGAACGATGAGGATCGCCATACCGAAAACGAAGAGATATGTCGGTACCGCGAAGATCCGACCGCTCTCCTGCAAGCCGCGCAGGTTGGCGATCATGATGAGAACGATCGCGGTGACGGCGATTTCGACGGCATACGGTCGAGTGCCGGTAAAGGCCGAGGTGATGGCCGCAACACCGGCCGAGATACTGACAGCGACCGTCAAGATGTAGTCGGTCATCAGTGAGGATGCTGCCAGCAGGCTCGGTGACCGGCCCAGGTTGTCCTTGGTGACGATGTAGGAGCCGCCGCCTTGTGGGTATGCGTGAACCGTTTGGCGATAGGAAAAGACGACAATGCCCAGCAACGCGGCGATGGCAATGCCGATCGGGATCACGTAGTTATAAGCGGCGGAACCGGCCAGTACGAGGATGAGCAGGATCTCTTCGGTCGCGTAGGCGGTCGATGAAAGCGCGTCCGACGAGAAGACGGCGAGCGCCTGCACCTTACTCAAGTGTTGATGCGCCGCCTGAGATGATTCCAGTGGCCGTCCAATGAGCACGCGCCGCACCGAACGAAGCGCACGCCCAACCAAGGTCTGCGGCGTGGTCGGTTCGGTGATATATCGATAGGAATCGCGCTTACGTGACGGGATGTCGCCGGAGCGGATCAGGCGCACGTAGCGGTCGCCGGGCCGTTTACCCCTTAGGGTCGACGGGCGTGATTCCTCGTGTGGAGAACTCGACTCAGGTGGTTGCCGGTCGTCTGATTCGTCCGTAGTCCCACTCTCCCACGCGATGCCCTACCATCACACCGAATTCGACGATCCTATCGCATGGCGATGTTGAACTCAACCGCCATCGGCATGCGTCAGCTGTCGAGATGCACGACTTCGGTGCGGACATCGGTCAGATACCCTGTTGTCAGATTCTGTTCGATGAAATTGATGACCTGCTGGACCACCGTTTCGACATGAGTCCCTGAATTGGCGACCGCCACAACGCCGAGCGTCGCTATCTGCCATTGCGGCCGATCGTCAACGTCGGCGATGGCGACATCGAAGCGATTGCGAACGCGCTGGACGATCGACTTCACCACTCGCCGTCGATCTTTGAGCGACTGCGCCTCGGGAATGTGGAGCGTCAGTTGTGCGGTTCCGAGGATCATCGGCATAGGATCGACACCGATCAGACGACGTTGTGTTCCTGAGCGAGCTGGCCGCTGGCGAAACGGTTGGGTGAGAAGACGCTGATATCGACCGTCGTTGGTGCGCCATCGACAATCAATTCCGCCATACAGCGACCGATCGCGGGGCCCTGCATATAGCCGTGCCCACTGAAACCTGACGCAACAATGAGACCGTCAACACCGTCGACATGGCCGAGGACCGGGTTGTCGTCGGGCGTGATTTCGTACAGACCGGCCCAGCCGCGTCGTACCCGCGCATCGCCGAATACCGGCGCACGGCGACAGAGCTCCGTGACGGTGCGATTCATCCAGTCGTCGTCGACCGTCCGATTAAAGCTGCTCGGCTCATCTTCGTTGGACATGCCGAAGAGGAAACCACCACTCTCCGGGTGAAAATAGAGCCCGGTTGAAAAATCGATCGTCATCGGCACCGACTGAGGAATCGCGTCGAATGGTTCCGTAACGAAACTCATGCGGCGGAAGGGTGCAACCTGAATGTCGGCGCCGGCCAACTTGCCAACTTCGCCGGCATAGGCTCCGGCCGCGATGACGACGGTCGACGTCGCGACGATACCCTGCGGCGTTTCGACACCGGTAATCTGTCCGCCTTCCGTGAGGATGCCAGTGACGGGGGTCTCTTCGACGATTTCGACGCCGAGTGCCCGCGCGCGTTGGGCGAAGCCCATTGTCGAGCTGTATGGATCGGCCCAACCGTCGCTGGTACAGAGCGTGCCGCCGAGAACGTCGTCGAGCACGAGCGATGGATGAATTTGGCGAATTTCATCGGTGCTGATCCAGCGTACCGGTACACCCATCTCCTGCTGGAAACGGAGCGTCTCATTGAACGTCTTGACTTCATCCTCGGACGTGAGCAGGAAGAGATATCCTTGCTGGTGAAAAGCGATGTCGATACCGAAGAGGTCTTTGAAGTTCTCCCAGATGGACAGGGAGTAGCGCGACAGCTCGATATTGGTGCGGGTCGAGAACTGCAGGCGAATGCCACCGGCGGCGTCCGCCGTGGCCCCTCGGCCAATCTCATCCTTTTCGAGCACCACCACATCGGTGATGCCGCGCTCGGCGAGATGATAGGCGATGCTGCATCCGGTAATTCCGGCGCCGATGATCACGACTTCGGCCGTACGCTTCACGTCGATCGACCTTTCCCAAGCTGGCCTTCCGACCAATCCGTTCGCAGCGCGAGTATAGCACCGGCCGTGCGGTTCCCCGACAGCGGATAACGCCGGGTGAAGTTTCATGCTAACCTGCTGGCTGATTGTATCGAGGCGGAGCGAATTCGATTTGAGGAAGAGGAAAGTATGGCCAATAGCGGGGAGCAGTCGTTCAACCTGTTTATCACTTCTCCAATAGAGCCGGGATTCGTTGAACAGATACGGGCGGTCGATCCGGAACGCGTGACCGTTATCTACGAACCGGAGATCTATCCGCCGACGCAGTATGTGGCCGATCATCATGGTCCGGCCGGCTTCACGCATACCGCGGAGCAGGAGGCGTTGCTACGACAGCGACTCAGCGAGGCGGATTTCCTGTTCGACTTTCCGTACCCGATGCCGAAGGGCAATTCGATGCTCGAATTGGCGCCGCGGCTGAAGTGGGTTCAGACCACCAGCGCCGGTGTTGGGCAGCAGATCGCGCGTTTGGGCCTGATTGATACCGACCTGATCGTGACGACTGCCAGTGGGGTGCACGCGCGTCCGCTGGCCGAATTCGTCTTCATGGCGCTCCTCACGCACGTCAAGATGCTTCCCCGGCTGCAGCGCGATCAGCGTGAGCACCGCTGGCAGCGCTTCTGTTCGGACGAACTGGACGGCAAGACGCTGGCGATTGTCGGTCCCGGCCGAATCGGGCGCCAGGTGGCGCAGATCGGGCGCTGTTTCAACATGCGCGTGACGGCCATGGGCCGCCGCGGAGGACCGGGTCGCGCGGCTGAGCTGGGCGTCGACAAAGTGTACGCGCGCGAAGAGTTGCACGACATGCTCGGTGAAGCCGACGCCGTGGTGCTGAGCTGCCCGCACACGCCGGAAACCGAGAATCTGATGGACCGGGCGGCGATCGAAGCGATCAAGCCGGGCGCGATGTTCGTCAATATCGCGCGTGGATTGGTCGTTGATGAAGCAGCCTTGCTCGATGCGCTCCGCGATGGGCGGATCGTTTTCGCGGCGCTCGATGTCTTCCGGCAGGAGCCGCTGCCCGCTGACAGCCCGTTCTGGGACCTGCCGAATGTGCTCATCAATCCGCATTCGGCCAGCACGGCCTACAGCGAAAATCAGAAAATCACCGACATCCTGTGCCATAACCTGCGCTGCTATCTCGACGGTCGGTTCGGCGACATGCGCAACGTACTTGATAAGCAGCGGATGTATTGAGCGGCCCATCCTCCGGCGTCGCGCCCCTTCGGCTGCTGTCGTTCGACCGGCAGGCGCCGGTGCGACAGCTTGCGCTCAGTGAGGCTGTCCTGGATGAAGTGGGCAGGAACGGCGGTCCTCCGACCTTGCGTATCTACGGCTGGCCGGGGAGCGTAATGCTCCTCGGCGCTGGCCAACCGTCGAGCGCGGTCGATCAAACGGCCTGCGACCGGTTCGGGATTCCGCTGCTGCGACGTATGTCGGGTGGAACCGCCGTCCTGCACGACGAGAACACGATCAGCCTGCAACTGACACTGCCGGCAGAACATCCGCTGGTGAGCGACGACATCCACCGGAACTTTCGCTGGTTCTCTGAGTTCCTGATCACGGCGCTGGAGCGGCTTGGGATCGCGGCAAGCTGGACGCCGCTCGAACGAGCGCGGACCGAACAGGCGCCTCCCGGTCTGGAGGGAGCCTGCTATTCGACGCTCGCTCCGTACGAAATCGAGGTCAACGGACACAAATTGATCGGGCACGGCCAGATGCGACGGGTGCGCGCGACAGCGTTGCAAGCGATGGTCTACCGTGTCTTCGATCCACACCGAACCGTGCAGTTGCTTCCTCTCGATGCCGCGGCGGATATCGACCGAGCCGGTGATCTAGCGGAACGAGTGACCGACCTTCGTGCGGCAGCGGGTCACGCAATCACAGTCGACGCATACCGGGATGCGGTAGTTGGAGTGGCGGAGTCGATCTTCGGCCCGATTCACCAGCCTGGAAACCTGACGCCGGCCGAGCTGGATCGCGCCGATGAATTGGAGCGCACGAAATACGGCAGTCCCGCTTGGACGTTCCGGCGTTGAGCTAGCCGGCGGCCGCCTGCACCGGCGGTTTCGCGGTCGCTCCTTCTCGATGTTTCCGATGAACCGGATGCCCCCAGAAGTAGACGATATAGGTCACCGTCGCGATTGCCATCGAGACTCCGAAGACGACAAACGTCAGACGGTAGCCATCGGAAACAATGACCTCACCGGCCATGACGCTGGCGAGTGCGTAGCCCAGGTTCCAGGCGCCACTGCGCAGGCTGAAGGCGTTGGCACGGGCGCGGGGCGGAAGCACGTCGGAGATGAACGACGAGTCGATCGGCCAGGCCATGTTGCTCGACGTCGTGCGCACGATCTGTGCAGCAACGGCGAGGCCGGTACCGGGGAACAGCGCCAGGACGAGATAGAGCGGTGCCGACATCAGCCGAATGACAAAGCTGGAAATCAGCGCACCAAAGCGCCGATAGATCGCTGGAGCCAGCAGGCTCGCGACGGCCGCGATGACTCCGGCAACTGAGAAGATGATACCGATCTGATCCGGATTCGAGCCGAGCGACTCGAGGAAGACGTTCACGAACGGCACCACCGCCCCGCTGCCCAGACTCATGATCAACCCGACGACCACGAAGACCGACATGTCCCGTCGCACACGGCGGGGTCCGGTCGGAAGTTCAACCAGGACGGCGGATTGCGTCAGGTCCGCTTGATCATGGTCGCGCGCATAGCGCATCGACCAGAGCGGGATCAGGCCGAAGACCCCAATCGCGATCCCGAACAGCAGCGTGGTCCGATACGACACCACGCTTTCAATCGGCGTTTGCGCCAGCACGGCGACGAGTCGCGGCGACCAGCCGCCGATCAGACTTCCGATGGTCGAAGAGATCGAGTAGATCGAGAACGTCAGCGCGGCGGCGAGCGTTCGTGCTTCAGCGGTTGTCCACTCGACGATAAAAGGCATTGTCGGGACGGTCATAAATGCCAGTGCCGCTCCGTTCAGCGCTGACACGACGAGGATCGGCGTCGGATCGCGCAGACTCACCAGCGCCGCGGTCGTGCCAAGAAAGAGGATCGTGCCGTAGGTGGTGCAGCGCCAGGTTCCGAAGCGGTTAATGGCGATACCCATCAGCAGCGCTGCGATGCCCATCGCCACGGTTTGGACCGCGTTGAACTGGCCGATGAAGTCTTCTTTGAGCGAGATCTGAACCAGGTAAAGGTTGTAAATGAGAACGAAGACGCCGATGCCGATGTTGACCAGGAGTGTGTAGAGCAGGTAGAGACGAATCTCGTGCGGAAGCCGCCCGATCTCTCCCAGAAAGCGACGCACCGAACAACCCTTCGCGCCCGACAACCCGTCGCAAAGCGTGGAACCAAACGTCTCCGCGTCGCGTTTTCGTGCACCGCCCGATGCCGCAGAGGTGACAAATTATATCGCGTACGAGCAGCGTGATGTGTGCCTTCAGTGAATAACTGCTAAGGTAAAGATCAGGAGGTGTTTTGATCGCTGAAGATCTCATTTCGGAAATGCTCGCGCTCTTCGCGGAGCGGCCGGCTGGCCTGCTGAGCGATATCGACGGTACGCTCAGCAAAATTGCGCCCAGGCCGGAAGACGCGATCGTCGATGCGACGACACGAGATGTGCTGCGCCTGCTCAGGCGCCGCCTCGATCTGGTCGGAGTCGTGACGGGTCGCGCGGCGCATGACGCGGAGCACATGATCGGGCTGAACGAACTCGTCTATTTCGGAAATCACGGAATGGAGCGACTCGAGGACGGGAGCTTGACGGCGGTGGCCGCCGCGCGTCCATTCGTCGCGGCCATTGCCGAGACGCTGAACGCCGTCAGGCAGCGCTACCCCGGTCCCATCGTCCTTTTCGAGAACAAGGGCGTCTCCGGATCGATCCATTTCCGCCTCACCGCGGATCCGTCCCTCGTACAGGAGGAACTTCTCGAGATCGTCGCTCCGCTCGCTCGTGCCGCCAATCTGCATTTGACGCTCGGGCGGATGATTATCGAGATTCGTCCTCCAGTGCGAGCGAACAAGGGAACCGCGCTCACCGAAATCGTTGAGGAGCGCAAGCTGCGCTCGCTCGTCTATCTCGGCGACGACTTAACTGATCTCGATGCGATGTGGGCACTCCGCCAGCTCCGCGAGGAAGGGAAGATCAACGGTCTCTCGATTGGCGTCCTCGACGTCGAATCTCCGGTCGAGATCGCTGAGACGGCGGACCGGACGGTGATGGGCGTCGATGGGGCGCGAGCGCTCCTGATGGAACTCGCGAACCGATTGGCCGGGTCGGAAGTTTTGTCGATCGACGATCAGACCGGATCGAGCGGATAGATCGGTCGTGGCACGCGCTGGAAATGAAAGAACGAGAGCACCGGCGTTGTGATCCCAGGGGTTGTTGTTTCGACCACCCGTCGTGATGGTTGGCCGAACGTCGCCCGCGTGCGCCAGGCGGATTTCAGGGCGACCATCTGCTTCGACGCGAGGTCGATGCCGAGCGCTTCAAACAGTTCCGGCGTCGGTTCGATTGGCCGTTCACAGACGATCACCTCGACGCTGCCGCCGTGTCGTCCCTCAACATCGAGCCGCACCGAGCGCCCAAAATCCGCGCCAGGTACGCCGAGAATCCGACGCACATGCGCTTTCACTTCGACCGGATAGCCGGCGCTGTGGTCGGTTCGCCCGCCGAGATCGAACGTGAGCGCGCTGCCGACGCCCGCCGTGATCGCGGTTTCGACCGCCATGGGGTCGACGATGGCGCCCAGCGCGGCATTCTGAGCGCCGAGGTCGATGAGCGCCCAGAGCATGCCGGTCCCTTCGGAAGGAGCGCCGAGCGCCGGATCGTCTCCCGCGTCCAGTATGATGACTGGATGCTCCTCAGTCCGCATCGCCTCGTGGACTACCGTTTCGATGTTCACGAACCCGGTAAAGATCGCATCGCGGTTGGTCCAGATGGCGGTGCGCAGCCGCGTCGCCAAATTCTCCGCGAGATCGACTTCGGAATCGGCTGACACGACCAGGCTGAGGCCGCTACGGGCGTCGTCGGCGAACGGAAATCCGGGAAAGATGCTCACATCATAGACTCCCGGCTGCAACTCGAAGTCGTGTGCGAGTGCCTGGATCGTTTGACACGGTTCGCAGGTGTCACGCCAGACTCCGGGTGGCAGTAGCAGCGGCAAGCGGCGAAACGCACGTGCGGGACGAATCTCGCCCCGACTCAGGCGATGGATGAGATCGATCGCCTTTTGACCGATCGCACTGGCTCCAGCGATATCGCGTAGGTCATAACCGAGACTCAGGTCCGTCAGCTCAATCATCGCTTCGTCTAGATTGGCGAGGTTGCTCCAAACGGTGACAAGCGGACGTTCGGTCGTCAGCACGTCGCGCGCCGTTTTGAGCAGTTCAGCGTCGATCGAATTGCCCTCCTCATCGAGCATGCAGCCGCTCAGGACGAGGATGAGCGCGTCGACTGACGTCGCGTGCTCCCGGACTTGCTGCGTGAACTCGTTCAGCAAGGCGTCACGGGCGGCGGTACTTGCCGGACCACCGGCCGGTGCGACGGCTTCGAGGATCGGGACGATTGTGCTCTGGTGGTCGCTGGCGGCGTGAATCATGCTCTGCATGAGGGCAGTTGTGCCGGATTGCATCCGGTCGAGCGGAGCGGCGGCGAGTTGCCGCGAGCGTGACCAGTTCTGCCAGTCGGTTAGCCGGTGATTGAACCTATTTGTCAGCTGAAACAGATTCGCGACGGCGATCCGCATCGTGCTCTCTTCTCCACTATCGCCGTTCGAACGACGATCTCTGATCGCGCAATCTTCGCTGCTATCATTAGCGCGGGTTAACAATGCACCGCCTCCGGCGTACGTGAGGGACATGATGACGATGAGTACGACCGAACAGCAGAACTCCGGCGAAACATCGCGGACACCAGGTAACGTAGCGGAACAGGTCTGTGTGAACTGTCAGAGCGATCTCAGTTCAGACGCCCGTTTCGAACGCTACGGCGTCTGCTCCAACTGCGGACAACATTACCGCATTCCGGCCAAACAGTGGATCGATTTAATCGTCGATCCCGAGTCGTTCGAAGAGTTCAGCCAGCATCTCGTCTCGGTCGATCCGCTCGTCTTCTCCGATCGATTGCCGTACCGTCGCCGAGTACTGGATGCGCGCGAACAAACCGGGCTGACGGAAGCCGCCGTGAGTGGCACCGCTCGGATTCTCGGCATCCCGGTCGTTCTGGTGGTGCTCGATTTTCGATTCCTGGGCGGCAGCATGGGTTCGGTGGTCGGAGAGAAGATCACCATGGCCTTCGAACGTGCCGCTGAGAAGAAGATGCCGATCATCACGATCGCGGCGTCGGGTGGAGCACGCATGCAGGAAGGCATGCTCAGCCTGATGCAGATGGCAAAAACGGTTGCCGCCGCGAATAAGTTGCACGATGCGCACATGCCGTTCGTGTCGGTGCTGACGCACCCCACGACCGGCGGCATTTATGCCAGCTTTGCCAATCAGGGCGACGTCATCCTCGCCGAGCCGAAGGCCCTCATCGGCTTTGCCGGTCCGCGCGTCATCAAGGGCACGTCCGGTCGCGACGATATTCCGTCGCACACCGCCGAGTTCCTCTTCCGGCAAGGTTTTGTCGATCAGGTCGTTGATCGCACGCGACTCCGCGACACGCTCTCCACGATTCTTCGGATGCTCAACTCTCGCCCGCAACTATCGAAGGATGGCAAGCGCGCGACGACGGCCCCGGCGAGCGGCGAGCGTCCGGCCTGGGAAATCGTGCAGATCGCGCGGCATCCGGAGCGGCCGACCGCGCTCGATTACATCCGGCGAGTCAGCCAGCAGTTTGTCGAGCTGCACGGCGATCGTCTGTTTGGCGATGATCCGGCGCTGGTCGGCGGGCTGGGTGAAATCGCCGGACGCGGCGTCGTCTTCATTGGTCACGAACGGGGCCATGGTGACGAGAGCCGGCGTGGCGGCCAGGCGTTGCCGGAAGGCTACCGCAAGGCGACCCGGTTGATGGAACTGGCCGCGCGGCTACGCCTGCCCGTCGTGACATTGATTGATACGCCGGGTGTCTATCTCGGAGAGGGTTCAGAAGAACGCGGCATCGCCATGGCGCTGAGCGAAAATCTGGCGCTGATGAGTTCGCTTCCCGTGCCGGTGGTGGCAGTGATCATCGGCGAAGGCGGCAGTGGCGGCGCCATCGCGCTCGGCCTGGCCGACCGAGTCTTGATGCTTGAGAACGCGGTTTACAGCGTGATCGCGCCGGAAGGCGCGGCCACGATTCTCTTCC